>CAYZKM010000356.1:0-5483 GCA_964478525.1 uncultured Bifidobacterium sp. | reverse complement strand
AACAGCCCGCCCTGCATGTCTACCACCGTGCCGTACTGGTCGAACATGCAGACCTCGACCTGGGATTTCAGTGCCGCGATGTCGGTCATGGCGCGTCTCCGCCGGTGCCGTTCATTGTATACAACAGTCGATACGTCGGGTAGGGACGGATGTCGGACGCGCCATGCGATGCCGGATCGGCGGCCAGCACGGCGGCGCGGGCGGCGTCGATGTGCGCGACCTCGGTGGATTCGAAGGCCAGCACCCATTCGATGCCGCGATCCGGCGCGGCGCGCAGCGCCAGCTCGGTGGTCGGGCTTTTCGGTTCGCCCCGCGCACCGGCCCAGGCATGCGCCGCCAGGATCTGCTTGCGCGCCGGCAGTACCGCGACCTGCGTGGCCAGCCAGACCCGGAACCGGTCCTCGTGGCCCTCGGTCACGCTGAAATGGATCACGCCTGCGACGCCGCCGATACCATCCCCCGCGGCCGCGATCACCTCGCAGATGCCGCGCTGCGCGACGCGGAACCCGGGCATCACCTGCTGTGTCCAGGCGGTCGGGTTGTCCAGCTGCCAGCGATAGACGCCCGTTGTCAGGACAGACAGCGTCGCCGCCTCATACAGCGCCATATAGCGTGGCGTGCCCTCGGACGCGCGATATCGCCGCCCGCGGCGCATGCCGGGAACCGAGACGCGCTCGGGGATGTGCTCGCGCACATACCAGTCGTTGAAACTGTCCTCGATCGCCGGATCGACTTCGTTCCAGACGCCAAGAACCGCCTTGCCGAGAAGTGCCATCAGGGGAGTACCTTCAATGCGCGATAGGCGTCCAGATGCGCGATGAACTGGTCTTCCGTATCGGCCAGGTCATGGAACCCGGCCAGGCGCGCGCGGTTCATGCTGGATACGATGTCCCAGTCGATGTTCCAGACGAAATCACCATACGGCCACAACGCGACATCGGCGATGTCGGGATGGCGCAGGCCATGCCGTTCGGCGATGCGCCGCCACACCGGGCCCTTGTCGGCCATCCAGGTTTCCAGCCTCAGCGTGCGCACCATCCCGCAGGGCAGGCCGAAATACGCCGCCAGCCGGGGCCACAGGCGCGACCAGCGGAACGTGTCGCCATTGGTGATGTTGAAGGCCTGATCAGCCGCTTTCGGGTCGGTCATGCACCAGAAGATGAACCGGCCAAGCTGGGTGCAATCGGTCACCTCGGTCAGCGCGGTATAGGCGCCAGGCTTGCCGGGGAAGTCGAAGGCGGCGTTCATCTCCTTGCAGATCGCCGCATAGGCGCCGATCACCGTGATCAGGTTGCGCGGGCGGCCCGGTTCGACATCGATCAGATATTGCGGGCGGCTCGCCGACCACGACCACGCCTTGCCCCGGCGCCGTTCCGTCAGCAGGTCCTGCTGGTCATAGTAGAAGTTGGGCGGCAGATGGCGCGGATCATCCTCTCGCGTCGGCGACAGCATCGGCCCCAGATGCAGCCCGTACCACTTGCCGCCCTCCAGCAGGTGGACATGGCGCAGCGACGGGACCTCGGCCGCGTCCAGGATGTTGCGCAGCAGCGCGACATTGCCCGGCACATCCTCCACCCCGCCTTCACCGAACGGGGCACGCGATGCATAGACCAGGTGCGTGACCGCCCCCGCCTGCGCGACCGCCGCCCGGCACGACGCGGGATCCAGGAAATCGGTGCGGATGTAACGGACATTCCCCGCCGGCGGAACGGCCGGCGGATTGCGGCACAGGCCGACGGCCTGCCAACCGGGCGTGCCGGCGATGATCCCGGTCAGGCGCGAGGCCGCCGCCCCGGTTGCGCCGGCGATCAGCGCGATATTCTCGGACATCGGTTTCCAGTTTCCCCGGTTCGGTCGATCAGGCGCCGGAGCATGACGGGGGATCGGCGGACTAGCAACCGCGCGGACGCTCGCCGCGCAGCAGGCGGATATCGATCGCCTCCAGCACCCCGGGCAGGTCGGGCAGCCCGTCGATGATATAGTCGGCATCGGCCAGTTCCCGCGCCGCCCTGTCACGCAGCGCGGCTCGGCCGGCCGTGGGCAGGGCCGCGAGTTCTCCCGCCGACAGCCCCGCCGCATTGCCGGTCAGCGCGACCCCCACCGTCCATGTGCCTGCCGCCCGCCCTTCCCCGATGCCGGGGGCGGTGTCGTCCACCTTCACCACCGTCGCGGCCGGCCAGGCGCCCAGCCGAGCCATGGCATACCACATCATCAGCGGGGCCGGCCGCCCCGCGGGCAGTTCACCGGCGCAGACGGTGAAGGCGGGCAGATAGCCGCCGGCCGCCGCGATCGGTTCCACCACGTCCATGATCGGGCGCGTATAGCCTGTCGTCCCGGCAATCCGGATGCCGCGCGCCTGCAGCGCCGCGACGGTTTCCACCGCGCCGGGGATCAGGTCGGCATGATCGCGCGCCGCCTCGATGTTCATCGGCTCGAACACCTGGAAGATCGCATCGGCGTCCGACTCGGAGAAGGCGCGGCCATGGCGGGCGCGCCAGGCGGCGTCGACGGATGCCGATGTGCCGACCGCGCGGATATGATCCCATTTCGCCATGCCCATCGGGCCGCGCGCGTCGGCGATCGAAATCTCCACCCCGAAATGCCCGAACGCCCGCACGAACGCCCCCATCGGCGCTCGGCTGCCATGATCGACGACCGTGCCGGCCCAATCGAGAATCACGGCCTGGACCTTCAGGGTGTCCATCAGGCGTCTCCCTCGTGCGGCGGCGGCGCGCGGCCCAGCAGGCTGGCGATGGTCTCCTCGCCGATCGCGAATCCGGTGCTGGCACCGGTGCCCGAGGTGACCATCACCAGCCGCACGCCGGCCATCGGCGTTTCCCGGAAGGCGATATCGGGGCCGGGCGGATAGAGCCCCGTCCAGCGCTCGCTCACCCGCGGCTCGGGGATGTTCAGCACGGCGGTGCGCAGCCCCGCGCGGGATGCGGCCAGGGCATGGGACAGGCCGATGATGCCGGCCCCGACGATCAGGCAATCGAAGTGACGGTCCATACCGGTATCAGGTATGAACCGCCGCCCGGTTCACAAGACAATTCGTCGCCAATCGGTCAGGCCGCCTCGGCCGGGGCGCGGTGGCGGTCGTACAGGAAGCCCATGACCCGCGCCCGCGCCGCCAGGAACGCCGGGTCGCGCGACAGGGCCAGGCGGTCACGCGGGCGCGGCAGGTCGATGGGCAGGATCTCGCCGATCGTCGCATCCGGGCCGTTCGTCATCATCACGATCCGGTCCGACAGCAGAACGGCCTCGTCCACGTCATGGGTGATCATCATCACCGTCGTTTTCAGGCGGGCATGGATCTCCATCACCTGGTCCTGCAGATGCGCGCGGGTCAGCGCATCCAGCGCGCCGAACGGTTCGTCCAGCAGCAGGACCGAGGGCTGCATCGCCAGGGCGCGGGCGATGCCGATGCGCTGCTTCATGCCGCCGCTGATCTCGTTCGGCCGCTTGTCGGCGGCATGCATCATGCGGACCAGGCCCAGATTGGCATCCACCCATTCCGCCCGTTCGGCGCGAGAGCGGGTCTTGCCGAACACCTGGTCGACGGCCAGGCGCACATTCTCGCGACACGTCAGCCAGGGCAGCAGCGAGTGGTTCTGGAACACCACGGCGCGGTCGGGCCCGGGCTCGTTCACCTCGGTCCCGCCCAGGATCACCCCGCCCGAGGTCGCTTTCAGCAAGCCGGCGACGATGTTCAGCAGCGTCGACTTGCCGCAGCCGGAATGGCCGATCACCGAGACATAGTCGCCGGGCGCGACCTTCAGGCTGACATTCTCCAGCACCGACGGGCCATTGGCCGCGAACCGCATGCCGACATTGGTGATTTCGAGGAAGCTCGACATGGTCTGGTTCCTTATCAGGACGCGGTGCCGCGGGGTCAGGACGCGGTGCCGCGGGTGATCAGCCGGCCGGCCAGCGCCACCAGGCGATCGAGGCAGAAGCCGACCAGGCCGACATAGACCAGGGCGACGACGATGTCGGCGATGTTGGAACTGTTCCACGCATCCCAGATGAAGAAGCCGATGCCGACGCCGCCGATCAGCATCTCGGCCGCGACGATGGCCAGCCAGGACAGGCCGATGCCGATGCGCAGGCCGGTGAAGATGAACGGCGCGGCGGCGGGCAGCAGGATGCGGGTGAAGTAGCGGGCGCCGCGCAGCCGGATCACCGCGGCGACGTTGCGGTAGTCCTGGGGCACGTTGCGCACGCCGACCGCGGTGTTGATGATCACCGGCCAGACCGCGGTGATGAAGATGACGAAGATCGCGCTGGGCTGGGCCTCGCGGAAGGCGGCCAGCGACAGCGGCAGCCAGGCCAGCGGCGGGACGGTGCGCAGCACCTGGAAGATCGGGTCCAGCCCGCGCATGGCCAGCGGGCTGGTGCCCACCAGCAGGCCCAGCGCGATGCCGCCGACGGCGGAGAGGGCGAAGCCCATGCCGACGCGCTGCAACGAGGCGATCAGGTGCCAGCCCAGGCCGCGATCCAGCCCGCCATTGTCATAGAACGGGTGCAGGATCAGGTGGTGGCAATCGGCCCAGATCCTGGCCGGCGAGGGCAGGGTCGCGCCGGGGCGGTCGGTGGCGATCTGCCAGACCGTCAGCAGGATCGCCAGCATCACGACCAGCGGGGCCGCCGCGACCACCGCCTGGCGCAGCCGTGGCACCACATATGTCAGGACCGACGGACGCAGTGCCGCCGGCCGGTTCGGGGAGCCGGCGACGACGGTCGACCGGCGGGTCATGGACATGGACATGGCACGCTCCTTGGTCACACCGAGGCTTTCTTGATCGCCAGGCTCGCCAGATAGGCGGCGGGATCATCGGGATCGAACACCTTGCCGTCGAAGAAGGTCTCCTTCCCGCGGGACGGGCCGGCGGGCATCTCGGCGTCGGCCACGCCGGCCAGCCTGGCGGCGGCGCGCCAGATGTCCTCGCGGTTCACCGCGCCGATCAGCGCCCTGGTGTCGGTCTCGGGCGGCAGCACGCCCCAGCGGATATCCTCGGTCAGGAACCAGGCGTCGTGCGAGCGGAACGGGTAGGAGGCGTGGTCGGCGTAGAACTTCATCCTGAGCGGCGAGTCCTTCACGACCCGCCCGTCGCCGTAGTCGATATTGCCCATCGAGCGCGGCAGGATGTCGGCGGGCGGGACATTGAACCAGGCGCGCTTGCCCAGGATGGCGGCCAGTTCCTCCTTGTTCGCCAGCACGTCGCACCAGCGCTGCGCCTCGATCACGGCGGCGGTCAGGGCGGCGGTGGCGACGGGGTTGGCGGCGACGAAATCGGCGCGCAGCGCGAAGGATTTCTCGGGGTGGTCCTTCCAGATCTCGCCGCTCACGCAGGCGGTGTAGCCCAGGCCCTGGTGCACCAGCTGGTCGTTCCACGGCTCGCCCACGCAGAACGCGTCCATGGTGCCGACCTTCATGTTGGCGACCATCTGCGGCGGCGGGACGACGATGGTCTCGACGTCCC
>CAYZKM010000355.1:0-5508 GCA_964478525.1 uncultured Bifidobacterium sp. | reverse complement strand
ACAGATGCGCGCCAGTCTGTTCGCCGGCACACCCTATGCCTTCTCGGCCCTTGGCACGCGCCCGTCCTTCGAGCAGACGGATGTCGCGATGCTGCGCGACTTCCATGCGCGCTGGTACGCACCGAACAACGCGGTGCTGGTGATCGCCGGCGATGTCGATCCCGCCGCGGTCATGGCCGAGGTGGGGCGGCTGTTCGCCGACATCCCGCGCCGCGACCTGCCCGAGCGTGCGCTGATCCAGCCGGACCCGGTGCGGGCGGCGAGGCTGCAATTCCCGACCGGCTACGCGACCGGCCTGGTCAGCCTGGCCTTCCGCTTTCCCGGCCTGCGCGATGGGGATTTCGCCGCGGCCGATATCCTGGCCGATGTGCTGGACAGCCAGCGCGGGGCCTTGTACGCGCTGGTGCCGGCCGGGCGCGCCCTGATGGCGCAATTCTCCTATACCGCCCTGCCGGCGCTGGGCATGGGCATGGCCTATGCGGGTTTCCCCGCCGGCGCCGACCCCGCGCCAGTACTGGCCGAGATCACGCAGGTGCTGGACGCCATCCGCCGCGATGGCGTGCCCGAGGCTCTGGTCGAGGCCGCGAAGCGGCAGGAACGCGCGCGGATGGCATTCCGCCGGGACAGTATCCGTGGCCTGGCATCCAGCTGGACGCACGCGGTGACGCTGGCACAGGCCGACTCGCCCGATGCGCTGGCGGCCGCCTATGCCGCGGTGACCGTGGCGGATGTGAACCGCCTGGCCCGCGCGCTGCTGGACCCCGACCGGATGGTGACGGCGGTGCTGACCCCGACGCGGGCCGGGCAGGCGGCTGGCGATGCCAGCTTCGGGGCGCCGGAATCCTTTGAACGCCCGCCCGAACGCGCGGTGGTGCTGCCGCAATGGGCCGAGGCGGCGCTGTCGGAACCGCCCCCATCCCCACCCCCTGCCGCGCCCGCCGTCACGGTGCTGGACAACGGGCTGCGGCTGATCGTGCAGCCGGTGGCGGGCAGCGGATCGGTGATCGTGCTGGGCCGGGTGCGCCAGACGCCAGCCATGCAGGAACCGCCCGGCAAGGAAGGCATCGCCGCCCTGGTCGCCCGCCTGTACGAGCACGGCTCCGCTCGGCTGGACCGGCTGGCGTTGCGCGAGGCGATCGATGCGCTGGCCGCGACCGAGAGCGCGGGGCCGGTGTTCGAGCTGCGCACCGCCGCGCCGCAGTTCGAGGCCGGCATGCACCTGCTGGCCGAACACCAGTTGCAGCCCCGGTTCGACGCCGCCGCCTTCGCGGTGATGCGCGATCAAATGGCGCAGCGCCTGGCAGGCATGGCGAATACCGCGCGGTTTCAGTACCAGCGCGCCGTCGCGCGGGCAGTCGCGCCACCGGCCGATCCGGCGCTGCGCCAGGCGACGGCCGCAACGGTGACGGGCCTGGGCCTGGATGACGCGCGGGCCTACCACGCGGCGGCGTATCGGCCCGATGTCACGACGATCGTCGTGGTCGGTGATGTGACGGCGGCGGCGGCGCGCCGGATCGTACAGGACACGTTCGGCGGCTGGCGCGCCGAGGGGCCGAAGCCGGATATCGACCTGCCGCCGGTCGGGCTGAACCCGGCGTCGGATGCCTATGTCGACGATGCCGACAGCCACCAGCAGACGGTGACGCTGGCCCAACAGGTGTCCCTGCGGATCGGCGATCCCCGTCGCGAGGCGCTGATGCTGGGCAACGCGATCCTGGGGGAGGGGTTCTCCTCGCGGCTGTATCACGATCTGCGGCTGAACAGCGGCTTCGTCTATGGCGTCGACAGCGGCCTGAGCTGGAGCCGCACCCGCACGCAGTACGCCGTGAACTTCGGCGCCGATGCCGGAAACGCGGACAAGGCACGGGCGATCGTGCTGCGCAATCTGCGCGACATGCAGGCAGCGGTGGTCACCGAGGCGGAACTGGCCCGCGCCAAGGCCCGCCTGCTGCGGCAGCTGCCGATGCAGCGCGCCTCGCTGCGCGCCATCGGGCGCTTGTACCTGGTGCGCGACGGGCTGGGCTTGCCGCTCGACGACGACGCGGCGGTGGCAACTCGTTATCTGGCGGTAACGGCCGAGGATGTCCGGCGCGCCTTCGCCGACGCGCTGCACCCGGACGCGCTGGCAACGGTGGTGAAGGGCCCGCCACGGTAGGGCGGCGCCGGAGCATGATTCCGCTCAGCGTGATCATGCGCTACGCTGCCGCCTGGATGCATCTGGAGGAGTGCCATGAACGACCTGTCCGGGCTGGATGGCCTGACGAACTACCCGCTCGCCCGCCGCGGCATCATCATGACCGGGCTCGTCTCGGGCTTCACGCTGGCGACCACGCGGGTCGAGGCGCAGGCGATCAAGACCGACGAGGCCGGGCTGGAAGCCGGGGAGGTGAAGATCCCCGTCCCCGGCGGGTCGCTGCCGGCCTATTTCGCCCGCCCGGCCAAGGGGAAGAACTTCCCCGTCGTGCTGGTGTTCGAGGAGATTTTCGGCGTCCATGAATACATCAAGGACACCTGCCGCCGCCTGGCCAAGGCCGGCTACATGGCCGTTGCCGCCGAGTATTACGCGCGCCTGGGCGATCTGTCGGGCATGACCGACATCCCGACGATCGTCAGGGACGTGATCTCGAAGGCGCCGGATGCGCAATACATGGAAGATGCCGACGCCACGCTCGCCTGGGCCGAGAAGAACAAGGGGGATGGCCGGAAAGTCGCGGTCACCGGTTTCTGCCGTGGCGGGCGCATGACCTGGCTGTATGCGGCGCATAACCCGGCGGTGAAGGCGGCGGTGGCCTGGTACGGCCCGGTCGGCGGCACTCCCAGCCCGATCCAGCCCGGCACCGCGGCCGACTACGCCGAACGGCTGAAGGCGCCGCTGCTGGGCCTGTATGGCGGGCAGGACCAGGGCATTCCCGTCGATGCCGTGAAGGCGGCGGCCGAGAAGGCCAAGGCGGCGAAGAAGACGGTCGAGATCGTGGTCTATCCCGACGCCCCGCACGGCTTCCACGCCGACTACCGGCCCAGCTACCGCAAGGAGACGGCCGAGGACGGGTGGAAGAAGATGCTCGCCTGGTTCAAGCGCTATGGGGTGGCGCCGGCCACCGCCTGATCCTGTTGCGGCACGGTCCGGGCGCCCGCCGCCCGGACCGGGCGCAGACCCCAGACGCGACGCAGGCACAGCGCCAGGATCGCGGTGTGCAGGAACGGCCCCAGCGGGATCTGCCAGCCGGTTCCGACCACCCACAGCACGACCGACAGCGGATAGAGGGCGGCCAGGACCAGCTTCTCCCATGCCAGGAAGCCAGTCTGGCGCGCCTCGCGTAGCAGCCATCCCGTCGCCACCAATATTAGCAATTGATCATATACGAGCGCCAACGGCACCGCGAGCAGCGTCGCCGCCAGCAGAACCGCCGACCGCAGGGCCGTGTTGGTCGTCTGGCGCCAGACCATCACGGTCAGGATAGCCATGGCGACCGCGGACATGATCTGGCCGAACCAGGCCAGCGGGGCGGGGGCGCCGGTCAGGCGCAGGGCGCCGAAGACGGTGATCATGCCCGCCAGGTCGATCCGCCCGGATTCATAGACCTGATTCGACCCCGCGGCGGCGGCGGCATAGGCCGACCAGGTGCCGACCCCGAACAGCCCGACCGACAATCCGACCAGGGCGCCCACCATCGCGCCGGCGGCGAGGAAGGCCCGCCAGTGCCCCCCCGCGGCCAGGGCGAACGGGGCGATCATGCCGAAATGCGGCTTGTAGCACATCAGCCCCAGCATCGACCCGGCGGCGATCGGGCGGCGGTCCAGCGCCAGGGTGAACCCGGCGAACAGCGCCGCGGTCAGGAAGGCGTTCTGCCCGACGCCGATGTTCCAGAACACCGCCGGGAAGGCCAGCACGGGGATCGCCCAACCCCAGCCCTCGATCCCCAGGATCCGCCGCATCGCGGCCAGGAACAGGCCCAGCGTTGCGGCCTGGAACAGGTAGTAGGCGACGAAATAGGGCAGGGTGGCCAGCGCGGCGCACAGCAGCAGGAAGACCGGGGGATAGAAGAAATACTGATACGGCGCGCCGGGGATGCGGGCCTGCTCCTGTGCCAGGTAATGCGCGGCCTGGTCGTAGGCCAGGTGCGGCGTGCCGGCCAGGGCCAGCTTGCCGGCGGCGTAGAAGCTGACGAAATCGGACGAGGTCGGGTGCTCGACCGTGAAGAACGCGCCGTGCTGCCAGGCCGCGATGAACAGGATGAACGCGGTTTCCAGCGCCAGGACGACCGCGCCCAGGCCCACCACCCGGCGCCGGGTCAGCCAGTCGGCTCGTCTGAACACGGCGAGGTCGGGCATCGGCGGTCGGTTCCGTTATGGCGGATTGCGGAACCTAGCGCCGGAATGCCTATGAAATGGTTTCAGATCGTGCGTTGTTTCTCTGTTTTGATGCAGGCGTTATCGGGGCCAGGGATGCGTCGCCAGCACGCCCCCGTCGATCGGCAGCATCACCCCGGTGATCCAGCGCGATTCGTCACTGGCCAGGAACACCGCGGCATGGCCGACATCCCAACCGGTGCCCTCGGTCTGCAGCGGCACCGACAGCCGCCGCCGCTCCCGCGCCTCCTCGCCCAGATAGGCCACCATCGGGGTATAGACGGTGCCGACGACCAGGCAGTTGGATCGGATGCCTTCCCGCGCGAACTCGGCCGCCACCGACAGGGTCAGCCCGTGCAGTCCCGCCTTGGTGGTGGTGTAGCCGACCGCGCCGGGCACATCGGGCGGGGTCATCAGCCCGGTGGCGCCGGCGATCGAGGACACGTTGATGATCGACCCCCCGCCCGAGGCGCGCATGCGCGGGATCGCCGCCTGGATCGACAGCAGGGCCGAGGTCAGGTTGGTCTGGAACACCCGGTTCCAGTCGGCCAGCGTGACCTTCTCGGCCGACCCGGGCCGGCCGATGCCGACATTGTTGTGCAGGATGTCCAGCCGCCCGTAGGTCTCGACGGCGAAGGCCGCGACCGCCTCGGCCTGGTCCTGCTGCGTGACGTCGGCGGCGAAGGCGGTGGCCTCGCCGCCCTCGGCGCGGATCGTGTCCTCCAGCGCCTTGGCCCGGTCCAGCTTGCGATTGACCAGGACCACCCGCGCCCCTTCCCGCGCGAACAGGATGGCGGTGGCGGCGCCGTTGCCGACCCCCTCGCCGCGCGAGGCGGCCCCCGTGACGATGGCGACCTTGCCGCTCAGGCGTCCCATATCGATGCGTCCCCGATCTGTTGTGGCGTCAGCGGATGATCAGGGCAGGTCGAAGCGGACCTGGATCGCCGCTGCGGCGATCACCGCCCGGTCGTGCGAGCCTTCTTCCGGCACATCGAGCCCGCCCTTCACCGCGCGCGCGGTGACCACGCCATAGGGCAGCGAGGCGCGGACCTTCTCGATATCGACCTTGTCGGGCTGTTGGACGCCGATCGTGACCTCTACCTGCATGGTCTTGATGTCCAGGCCGAGGGTGCGGATGAACGCCAGCGACGAATGATG
>CAYZKM010000354.1:0-5513 GCA_964478525.1 uncultured Bifidobacterium sp. | reverse complement strand
TGCCGTCAGCAACCAGACGCTGGACCCGCAGGAGCCGCAGAACAACAGCAGCTTCTCCCAGGGCGTGCTGATGGCGGTGTTCGAGCCGCTGATCCTGTTCACCCCGGCCGGCGAGCCGATCCCCGGCCTGGCACAGGCCTTCGAGTACAACGCCGATCTGACCGTGTTCACGATGAAGCTGCGCCCGAACGTGACCTTCCACGACGGCACCCCCTTCAACGCCGCCGCCGTCGCGCGCAACCTGCAACGCTCGGCCGGGCTGGGCACCAGGGCGGGCGCGGCGACGATCGAGACCATGGCGCAGATCGCCGGGGTGGAGACCGAGGGCGAGGATATCGTCCGCGTGAAGCTGAAGGCCCCCAGCGGGCAGATGCCCTATCTGCTGGGATTCCAGGCGGGCATGATGATCAGCCCCGCCGCGCTGGCCGACAACCCGTTCGGCGCCGCGGTGAAGCCGATCGGTGCCGGGCCGTTCAAGGTGCGCAGCTTCGAATCCAATGTCCGCACGCTGATGGTGCGCAACGATGCCTATTGGGGCGGCACCGATGGCCGCCCCGCCGCATTCGAGCATCATTTCGTGCCGGAAGCGCGCGCCAGGCTGAATGCCGTGCGCTCGGGCCAGGCGAACCTGGCGCTGATCGAGCCGCGCCAGATCCAGGAAGCCAGGTCGGCCGGCTTCACCGTGCAGATCAACGAGAAGAACAGCACCTGGGAAGTGCAGGCCAACACCACGCGCGACACCGTCGGCAAGCTGAAAATACGCCAGGCGATCATGCACGCGATCGACCGCCAGGCCTTGTCCGACGCGCTGGGCTATGGCGCGAGCAAGCCGACCGCGCAACTGTTCGCCGGCTCCTCGCCCGCCTATGTCAAGGCGATGGACGAGGTGTACCCGTTCGACCAGGCGAAGGCGAAGAAGCTGCTCGCCGAGGCCGGCTACCCCAACGGGGTCGACATCACCTGGCTTCTGCTGAACACCAACGAATACAAGCAGATCGGTGAGGCCGTGCAGGCCATGCTGGGCGAGGTCGGCATCCGCATCCGGTTCGAGATCGTCGACGTATCCCAGTACTACACGTTCCGCCGCCCGCCGCAGCGGGGCGATCTGCTGATGGTGCGATGGGGCGGTCGGCCCGACCCGCTGCAGGTGTTCCAGGAAAGCTCGGGCAGCAACGCGATCCCATGGGGCGCCGTCAGCAAGGAGATCGACGTGCTGCTGGACCGGGCGCGCGGGATGGTCCCATCGGACCCGCGGCGCCTGGCGGTGCTGCATGACCTGGCCCGTGTCACGACCGAGCAGGTGTCCCACATCACGCTGATGACCCGTTCGGCGGTCTATGCGTACCGGCCCGGGTGCATCATAAATCTTCCGCCATATCTGGCGACGGGCAACGATCGGATCAACGACACGCGGGTAGGGGCGAAATGCAAGTAGGTCTTGCACCAAGGCAGTCATTGTCATGAACGCGCTGCGCTATCTGGGCAAACGCGCGATCTCGACCATCCCGATGCTGGTGATGGTCGGCCTGATCACGTTCCTGCTGATCCATATCACGCCGGGCGACCCGGCGGCGGTGGTCGCCGGCGAGAACGCGAGCGCCGAGGCGATCGAGGATGCCCGCCGCCGGCTGGGGCTGGACCAGCCCTTCCCGGTGCAGTTCTGGCATTGGCTGGTGCAGGTGCTGCACGGCGATCTCGGCACGTCGTTCACCAGCGGCAAGCCGGTGACGGAACTGATCTTCGACCGCCTGCCCATCACCCTGTCGCTGACCACGGGCGCGACGCTGATCGGGCTGCTGATCGCCATACCGCTGGGCGTGTTCGCCGCCACGCAGCGCGGCTCGTGGCTGGACCGCATCACCATCCTGGGCACCTCGCTGGGCATCGCCGCGCCCGAGTTCTTCATCGGCCTGATCCTGGTCCTGGTGGTGGCGCTGCAGATGGGCCTGCTGCCGGCGACCGGCTATGTGCCGTTCAGCGAGGACCCGGTGGAATGGGTGCTCCGCCTGACCCTGCCCTCGATCACGCTCGGCCTTGGTGTCGCCGCCGAACTCGCCAGGCAGGTGCGCGGCGCGATGATCGAGGTGCTGTCGCGCGACTATATCCAGACCGCCCGCGCCAAGGGCCTGTCGTCGATGTCGATCATCGTCAAGCACGGGCTGAAGAACGCGGCGATCCCGGTGGTGACGGTGCTGGGCCTGCAGGTGCGGCGCCTGCTGGGCGGGACCGTGATCGTCGAGCAGATCTTCGCGATGAACGGCGTCGGGTCGCTGGCGGTGCGCGCGGTGTTCCTGCGTGATCTGCCGGTGCTGCTGGGCGTGGCGCTGACCACCGCGATCGTGGTGCTGCTGGTCAACCTGGTCGTCGACATGTCCTATGGCTACTTCGATCCGAAGGTGCGTGCCTGATGAGCGCTACGACCGCCCCCGCCGCACAGCCCGCGGCACTGCCGCCCACCAGCACCTTCCTGCAACGGTTTTGCCGCAACCGGACAGCGCTGGTATCCGCCGTCATCCTGGCCGCGATCGTGCTGATCGCGATCTTCGCGCCGTATATCGCGCCGCATGATCCGGCCCGCAGCTCGCTGCGCGCGATCCTGAAACCGCCCAGCGCGATGTACTGGTTCGGGTCCGACGACCTGGGCCGCGACGTCGCCAGCCGCCTGATCTACGCCTCGCGCCTGTCGCTGATCGCCTGCGTGCAGGCGGTGGTCATCGCGCTGGTGATCGGCATGCCGCTGGGGCTGATCGCGGGCTATGTCGGCGGATGGGCCGACACCGTCATCTCGCGCTGCAACGACGCGCTCATGAGCTTTCCGGCACTGATCCTGGCGGTGGTGATCGTCGGCCTGCTGGGTCCCAGCCTGACCAACGCCATGACGGCGATCGGGCTTGTCTATGCGCCGCGCATCATGCGCGTGGTGCGCGGCAGCACGCTGTCGGTGCGCGAGGAGGTCTATGTCCGCGCCGCCCGCGCGACCGGGTGCAGCGATGTCCGCATCATCGCCCATCACGTGCTGCCGAACGTCATGGGCCCGCTGGTGGTGCAGGCGACCGTGCTGATGGGCCAGGCCCTGCTGGCGGAAGCCGGGCTCAGCTTCCTGGGCCTGGGCACGCAGCCGCCGCAGGCAAGCTGGGGCGCGATGCTGGGCACCGCCTTCCCCTACATGGCACAATCGCCGGTGCCGACCATCGCGGCCGGCGTGATCATTTCGGTAACGGTGCTGTGCTTCAACCTGATCGGTGACGGGATCCGCGACTCCGTCGGCCGCATGCGCCGAGCGGGGGACTGAGGAATGGACGGGATGGATGCGCTGCTGACGATCGATGGTATCTCGGTCCAGTTCCCCTCGCCGCACGGTTTCCTGACCGTTGTCGACAAGGTGTCATTCGATGTCGGACGCAACGAAATCGTCTGCGTGGTGGGCGAGTCGGGGTCCGGCAAAAGCGTCACCATGCAGGCGGCGGTCGGCCTGGTACAGCCCAAGGGCGGGCGGATTACGTCGGGCAGCGTGCGCTTCGACGGGCATGAACTGGTGGGCATGGGCAGTCGCCAGCTCAACCGGATTCGCGGCAACTCGATCGGGTTCATCTTCCAGGAGCCCATGAGCAGCCTGAACCCCGCCTATACGGTCGGCGAGCAGATCGCCGAGGTGGTGCGCCGCCACCGCGGTGCCTCGCGCGCCGATGCGTGGAAGCGTGCCGTGCAGTCGCTGGAACGGGTGCACATCGCCTCGGCCGCCGCCCGCGCGCATGACTATCCGCACCAGTTCTCGGGCGGCATGCGCCAGCGGGTGATGATCGCGATGGCGATCGCCTGCGACCCCAAGCTGCTGATCGCCGACGAACCCACCACCGCCCTGGACGTGACGATCCAGGCCCGCATCCTGGAACTGCTGCGCGAGCTGCAGCGGGAGTCCGGGATGTCGGTGCTGTTCATCACCCACGACCTTGGCGTGGTCGCCGACATCGCCCGCCGCGTGGTGGTGATGTACGGCGCGCAGGTGGTGGAACGGGCCCCGGTCGACGATCTGTTCGCCGCCCCGCGCCATCCCTACACCGCCGGCCTGCTGGGCGCGATGCCCGCGGTCGCGCTGGAACGCGGGCATGATCCGATCGCCATTCCCGGCACGGTGGCGCAGGCCCATGCCTGGCCCAGCGGATGCCGGTTCAATCCGCGCTGCACCTACCGCAAGGAGGGGCCGTGCACCACGGATGCCGTGCAGCTGACCCCCGCCGGCCAGGGCCTGGTGCGCTGCGCCCGCGCCGGCGAGCTGCACGAAACCCTGGGCCGCACCATGGTGACCGCATGAGCGCGCCCTGCCTGAAGGTCGACAACCTTCACGTCACCTATGATGTCGGCACCACCGGGTTCATGGGGCAGCGCAAGCTGCTGCATGCGGTCAACGATGTGTCGTTCGAGATCGGTGCTGGCGAAACGCTGGGCCTGGTCGGGGAATCCGGCAGCGGCAAGTCCACCGCGGGCCTTGCGATCCTGCGCCTGATCGACATCGCATCCGGCAAGGTCATGCTGGGCGATACGGATGTGGTGACAGCCAACCGGGCCGGGATGCGGGCGCTGCGCAAGCGCATGCAGATGGTGTTCCAGGACCCCTATTCGTCGCTGAACCCGTCGATGACGATCGAGCAGCTGCTGGAAGAACCACTGCTGGTCCATGCCGACGTTGCGAAATCGGAACGCAAAGCCATGGTCGGGCGGATGCTGGAATCCGTCGGCCTGCACGCCGGCTATGCCGCGCGCTATCCGCATGAATTCTCGGGCGGGCAGCGCCAGCGCATCGCGATCGCGCGGGCAATGATGCTGCACCCCGAGCTGGTGGTGCTGGACGAACCCGTCAGCGCGCTGGACGTATCGACACAAAGCCAGATCCTGAACCTGCTGAAGAAAGTGCAGGGCGATTCCGGCAGCGCCTTCCTGCTGGTGGCGCACGACCTGTCGGTGGTGCGCCTGATGTCACCGCGCGTGGCGGTGATGTACCTGGGAGAGATCGTCGAGACCGGACCCAGCGGACGTGTCTATGACGAACCGACGCATCCCTACACCGCGGCGCTGATCTCGGCGGTGCCGTTTCCCGACCCCGAGCGGCAGCGGCGGGCCAACCGCATCATCCTGGGCGGTGACCTGCCAAGCCCGCTGAACCCGCCCAGCGGGTGCCGGTTCCGCACCCGCTGCCCGTTCGCGATGGAGATCTGCGCCATCGAGGCACCGCCACGCGTGCCGACCTATGGCGGCGGGTATTCGGCGTGCCACCTGCACGCGCACGGGCCGAAGCTGGGCGGGCATTCGCTGAAGCCGTTCCTGCAGGAGCACAAGCTGGCGATGACGGATTAGCGCGTGATCACGCTGAGCGGAATCGTGACACGAACCGGTGAGACGACCGCACGGGCGCAGTGCGGTCATGTCCCACGGCGGCTCGCCGGACATACAGCGATCATTCAAGCAAGGGTCTTGGCCCATCCGGACAAGACCCTGGCCGAATTGAAGGCATGGCT
>CAYZKM010000353.1:0-5518 GCA_964478525.1 uncultured Bifidobacterium sp. | reverse complement strand
TCACCCGCGACAGCCGCGTGGTCGAGCGCAAGAAGTACGGCAAGGCCAAGGCCCGCCGCAGCTTCCAGTTCAGCAAGCGCTGATCGGGCCCCAGGCCGGGCAAGCGCCCGGGCAAACACGAGACCAGACGCCCGCCGGAGATCCTCCGGCGGGCGTTGCCGTTTCGTGACACTGTGCGACGCCCCCTGTTCTTCCCCGCGGCAAGGTCGTAATGGGCATCCCCATCGCAGCCGCACGGGGATGACACGCATGGCAACACGCACCAGACGGGCCGCTCTGGCCGGGGCTTTCCTGGCGATGCTGCCGTTGTCCGCCATGGCCCTGGACGCCCGGTACAAGGATGCGAACGCCGATATGGTGGCCGACGCGCCGCCGCCCGCCGAACAGATCGATCCCCCGGTGCTGATCTTCGCCTACACCCCGGTCGAGGACCCCGCCGTCTATGGCAAGGTCTGGGACGGGTTCCTGAAGCACCTGGAAAAGACCACCGGCAAGCGCGTGCAGTTCTTCCCGGTGCAGAGCAACGCCGCCCAGATCGAGGCGATGCGCGCCGGCCGTCTGCATGTCGCCGCCTTCAACAGCGGCTCCACCCCGCTGGCGGTGAACTGCGCGGGCTTCGTCCCCTTCGCCATGATGGCCTCGACCAAGGGCGAGTTCGGCTACGAGATGGAGGTGATCACCTATCCCGGGTCGGGCATCCGCACGATGGAGGACCTGCGTGGCAAGAAGTTCGCCTTTACCGCCGAGACCTCGAACTCCGGCTACAAGGCCCCGGCCTCGCTGCTGCGCGACGAGTTCAAGCTGGAGGCGGGCAAGGACTACACGCCCGTCTTCTCGGGCAAGCACGACAATTCCGTCCTGGGCGTGGCGAACAAGGACTACCCGGCGGCGGCCATCGCCAATGGCGTGATGAAGCGGATGATGGCCCGCAACGTGGTGAAGCCCGAGCAGATCGTGTCGATCTACCGCTCGCAGACCTTCCCGACCTCGTCCTACGGCATGGTCTACAACCTGAAGACCGAGCTTGCCGACAAGGTGAAGCAGGCGTTCTTCACCTTTCCCTGGGAAGGCTCTGCCCTGCAGGCCGAGTTCAGGGCCACGGAACCGCCGCAGGAGCAGTTCATCCCCATCACCTACGAGAAATACTGGGACGTCGTGCGCAAGGTCGATGCCGCGATGGGCGTCACCTACGCCTGCAAGTAATCCGCGCACCACTTGCCGCATGCTGGTCCTGGAGCATCTGACCAAGCGCTATCCCGCCGGCGACCTGGCGCTGGACGATGTCAGCCTGACCGTGCCCGCCGGTCAGGTGATGGGGCTGATCGGTCCGTCGGGTGCGGGCAAGTCCACGCTGATCCGCTGCGTCAACCGCCTGGTCGAGCCGACATCGGGCCGCATCCTGCTGGGCGGCACCGATGTCGTCGCGCTGGATCGCGCCGGGCTGGGCCGGTGCCGGCGGCGGATGGGCATGATCTTCCAGGAATACGCGCTGGTCGACCGACTGACGGTGATGGAGAACGTGCTGTCCGGCCGCCTGGGCTATACCGGGTTCTGGCGGTCCTTCCTGCGGCGCTTCCCCCGGGCCGATCTCGACCGCGCCTTCGCCGTGCTGGACCGCGTCGGCCTGTCCGACCATATCGACAAGCGCGCCGACGCCCTGTCGGGCGGGCAGCGCCAGCGCGTCGGCATCGCCCGCGCCCTGGTGCAGGAACCCGACCTGCTGCTGGTCGATGAACCGACCGCCAGCCTGGACCCCAAGACATCACGCCAGATCATGCGCCTGATCGTCGAGGTCTGCGCCGAACGCGGGCTGGCGGCGATCGTGAACATCCACGACGTCGCGCTGGCGCAGATGTTCGTCCAGCGGATCGTCGGGCTGCGCAAGGGCCGGATCGTGTTCGACGGCCCGCCCGATGCGCTGACCGCCGATGAGCTGACCGCGATCTATGGCGCCGAGGACTGGTCGGCCACCATCCGCACGGTGGACGAGGACGCCGAGGAGACCGTCCCCGCATGACCGCCGCCCGCGCCTGGTCGCCGCCGCCGCTGATCGCGCAGCCGGCCCTGCGCTGGGCGCTGTATGGCGGGGCGGCGCTGTACCTGGTGACGGCCTTCGGCTCGATCGACATCAACTGGACGCGGATCGCCCTGGGCGCCGAACGCGCGGGGCGGCTGCTGTCGGGCTTCCTGCGGCCGGATTTCGTCAGCCGCGCGGACGATATCGTGGTGGGGCTGACCGAGAGCCTGACGATGGCGATCACCGCGACCATGGTCGGCATCGCCCTGTCGATCCCGTTCGGCATCGGCGCGGCGCGCAACCTGGTGCCCCTGCCGGTCTACCTGGCCTGCCGGTCGGTGATCGCAGTGTCGCGCAGCGTGCATGAAATCGTGGTGGCGATCCTGCTGGTCGCCATGGTCGGCTTCGGCACCTTCGCCGGGTTCCTGACGCTGTGCTTCGCCACGATCGGCTTCCTGGCCAAGCTGCTGGCCGAGGCGATCGAGGATATCGACCGCCCGCCGCTGGAGGCGATCCGCGCGACCGGCGCGGGATGGTGGCAGCAGCTGGTGTTCGCCGTGCTGCCGCAGGTGGCGCCGCGGCTGATCGGGCTGTCGATGTATCGGCTGGACATCAATTTCCGCGAATCCGCCGTGGTGGGGATCGTCGGTGCCGGCGGGATCGGGGCGACGCTGAACACCGCGCTCAGCCGGTACGAGTATGACAGCGCGGCGGCGGTGCTGGTGGTGATCATCGTGATCGTGATGGGCTGCGAGTATGCCTCGGGCCTGATCCGGGCGCGAGCGCGGTAATGGCGGTCGGCACCGCCGCGGATGGCACGAAGCTGTGGCAGCGGCGCACGACGCGGGCGGCGTGGCTGCGCCGGGGGTTGTGGTTCGCTGCCCTGGTGCTGTTCGCGTTCTGCTGGCGGCTGATGACCCGGGACACGATCTGGGCGTTCGTGTGGGATGCGCCGAACCAGATGGCTGACATCGGCGGGCGGATGGTGCCCCCGCGCTGGAGCTATCTGGACCAGCTGTGGCGCCCGCTGTGGGACACGATCAACATGGCCACGCTGGGCACGGCGATGGCGATCGTGCTGGCGACGCCGGTGGCGTTCCTCGCGGCCCGCAACACGACGCTGAGCGTTCGGGTGGTCAGGCCGGTGGCGCTGTTGGTGATCGTGTCGTCGCGGTCGGTGAACGCGATCATCTGGGCGCTGATCCTGGTCACGCTGGTCGGCCCGGGGGTGCTGGCGGGTCTGCTGGCGATCGGGCTGCGGTCGATCGGGTTCATCGGCAAGCTGATCTATGAGGCGATCGAGGAGATCGGCAACGAGCCGGTGGAGGCGATCCGCGCGACTGGGGCGTCGCGGATGCAGGTGCTGACCTGGGCGGTGTGGCCGCAGATCACGCCGGCCTTTGCCGGGGTGTCGGTGTTCCGCTGGGACATCAACATCCGCGAGGCGACGGTGCTGGGCCTGGTGGGTGCGGGCGGGATCGGGATGAACCTGGAAAGCTCGATGGCCACGCTGGCCTGGCCGCAGGTGACGCTGATCCTGCTGGTGATCCTGGGCACGGTGGTGGTCAGCGAGTATGTCTCGGCCCGGGTCCGCAAGGCGGTGAGCTGAGGGGTCGGGGGCTGTATCGGCAAGTACAGTTTTGTATGTTTCTGTCGCGTGCTGGCTGGCACGGATCATCGAGGCGTGTGCGCCATCGCCCGCAATCCTGCATTTTCGTGGACACCCGGAGCCCGGCCTGCTAGGTATCGGATTGAAAAGGTTGCTTCATCGGAAAATCCGGCAAACCTGAACAACCGCCGGTCATCATTCCAGAAGTAATCGGATCGTTGTCATGACATTATTGATGACAAATATATGCCGGCGCGCCGCCGCCCTGGTCGTTTGCCTGGCCATTGCCGGCACCGCGCAGGCCGGTGGGATCCTGAACACCGCCGTCCTCGATCAGTCGCAGACGCTGTCCAACGCGGCCTTCGTGCTGGGGTCCAGCACCGTGTCGTATGCGCAGACCTTCACGCAGGGATCATCGGCGATCCTGGACCGGATCGTGGTGCCGATGAACAATGTGGGCGGGCTGGTCACGTTGCGCCTGTATGCCGGCAGCCTGCCCGCGATCGGGTCCGCCGCCCTGCTTGGCACCGCGTCCAATGCCACCGGCACGTTCGACCTGTCGGGCACTTCGATCGCGCTGACCGCGGGCAGCGCCTATACGTTCGTCCTGACCGGCGGATCCGGCTCGTTCAGTGGGGCCGACACCGACCCCTATGCCGGCGGGCGCCTCGGGTATCTGTTCAACGGGGCGGGCTTCTATGCCGACGCCGCCCGGTTCGACATGGCGTTCCAGACCTTCGACAGGGTGGCCCCGGTCGCCGAACCGGCCACGCTGGCGGTGCTGGGCATCGGCCTGGTGGGCCTGGGCTATGTGCGATCGCGCCGCGGACGGGGGGAGGCCTGACCCGCCCCACGTCCGGTCCCCACTCCTGGCCCAGGCATCAGTCCAGCGTCACGTTCGCCCGCTTGATCACGCTGCCGAAATAGGCGGTCTGGCGGATCAGCCGCTCGCGCAGTTCCTCCACCGTGTCCGCCTTGCGATAGACATGGATGCCCGCGGCGAACTGCTTCGCACGGAATTCCTCGTCCGTGTTCACGGTGGCGATCGCGTCATGCAGCTTGTCGATGATCGCCTTCGGCGTGCCCGCGGGCACCCAGGCGCCGAACCAGATCGGCAGGTCGAAGTCGGGGAAGCCCTGTTCCTTCATTGTGCCGACATCGGGAAATTCCGAATACCGTTCGTCCGACAGGATCGCCAGCAGGGTCAGCTTGCCCGCCTTCACATGCGTGAATACCAGCGAATCGAAGATGCAGTGCACCTGCCCCGCCAGCAGGTCGGGCACCGCCTCGCCATTGCCCTTGTACGGCACGTGCAGCAGGTCGATCCCCGCCATCAGCTTCAGCGTCTCGCCGCGCAGATGGTTCACCGACCCGACACCGCCCGACACGAACGCGATCTGCCCCGGCTTCCGCTTCGCCAGGGCCACGAACTCGGCCATGTTCTTCACGCCCAGGCTGGGATGCACGGCGAAGCCGGCGATCACCTCGCCGATGCGCGCCACGCCGACCAGGTCCTTCAGCGGGTCATAGGGCAGCTTGCGCAGGTTCCCCAGCACCTCGATCGGTGCCTGCGGCGAGATCAGCACGGTGTAGCCATCGGGGGCGGCACGGGCCACCGATTCGGCCCCCAGCACGCCGGCCGCGCCGCTGCGATGCTCCACCACGAATTGCTGGCCCAGCTGCTTGGACAGCCGTTCGGCCACCGCGCGGACGATGAAGTCCGTGCCGGACCCGGGCGCGAACGGGATCACCACGCGCACCGGCCGTTGCGGCCAGTCGGTCTGCGCGGCCGCGCCGCGTGCCAGGCCGAGCGCCAGCGCGCAGGCCGCCAACAGCACCCCCAATCGTCGGAATGCGGGCATTCTCGTCTCCTCCCTGTCTCGCCATGGGCC
>CAYZKM010000352.1:0-5541 GCA_964478525.1 uncultured Bifidobacterium sp. | reverse complement strand
ACGTGCCCCAGGTGAATATTGCGGTGTCGGTGCCACCGGACCCGACCACGTAGCGCGTCGCGGCGACGACCTGCAGCGTATCATCCAGCGACGTGCCGATCAGGTACGGGCTGTCGGTGGGCGTGCTGCTGACGTTCGGGGACGACAGCACGTGGTCGGCGATGGAATAGGTGGAACCGTCCGAGAAGCGCAGGGTCTCGACGCCGACCAGGTTCACCACCGTGGCGGGGCTGGCGATCAGCTGGACATCGACGCCGCCATTGGCCGCGGTGGTGATGGTGAAGGCGCCGGCGGTGCCCCAGTCGAAGGTGGCGGTGTCGGTGCCTGCACCACCGTCGACATGCGTCGTGGCGGATGTCACCACCAGCGTATCGTCACCACTGGTGCCGACCAGCGTGTTGACCGACAGCGTGCCGGCCGGGTTGACGGCGGCGCCCGCCAGGTTGGCGGCATTGCCGGCGCGGTCGACGATGGTCCCGCCGTTCAGGGCCATGCCGGTGACGGCGAGGTCAGAGCTGACATGGCTGTTGGTGACCGTGTGGCTGAACACCAGGGTGTTGGTGCCGGAACCGCTGACATAGACCGCGCTGCCGCCATCGTTCAGGGTCAGCGTAGGCGCCCCGGTCACGGTGACGATCTCGCTCATGGTCACGGTGAGCGACACGGACTGCCCGCTTGTCAGTGCGGTCACGCCCGCCGGGGTCGTAACGGATGTAACCGTTGGCGCCAGCGTATCGATGACCAGCGTGCCGGCGGGACTCGGCAGCCGTCCGAACTGCGCGAGATTGCCGACACCGTCGGTGATCGAGCCGCCGTTCATGTTGACCGACACCGCGGACAGGTCCGGCGTATTCTGGCCCGCCTGCACCGTGTAGCTGAACTTCAGCGTCTTGCTGAGCGAGCCCGAGACATAGGTGGCGATGCCGCCATTGTTCAGCGTAAGCGTCGGCGTGCCGGTGACGGCCACGCCTTCCGAGAACACCACCGACAGGGTCACGGTCTTGCCGGCGCCCAGGATCGCATCGGACGGCGTGGCGGTGATCGAGGCCACGACCGGCGGCGAGCGATCGACGACGATGCGCTCGGTCAGCGAGACGGCGGCTGTGCCCGTGCCGATCGTTACGGTCAACATGTAGATGCCATCTGCATAGTTGACGAAGTCGGGGATCGAGACGTGCCAGTTGCCCGAGGAGTCGATCGTGGTCTTCCAGGTGGTCAGCTTGCCTGACAGCTTGATGACGACCTGCGTGCCGGCGGTGTAGCCGGTGGACGTGCCGGCGATGACGACGCCCGCGCCGGCTTCCTTGGAATTGATATAGTCATCTGCGGCAACTTTACCGATCAGGCTGATCGTCTTGCTGACGACGCTGGACAAAAGAAGCTTTGCCATAATGAATGTTCCAATATCTGAAAAGCAACGGACGAGTAAAACTGTCGCTGTTCTGCGATGTCCGTCGTCGATCAACCCCGGACCGCGTTCTGCGCCGGGTGCAGGCCTTGGGAAGGAACGTCAGAATTTGATGTTATCCAGACTGATACATGACTTTCAGTGACCAGGAGACCGTTGGTATTCCGTTTCAGATTTCTCGTTGCCGCACGTGCTTGCCCCCGGTCGTCGTTGCTTCGGCAGGGGGCCCTTACGTTCATGAGGGCGATGCCCATCACGTATTAAAGACAATACAAACGAAGGGTTGCCAAACGGTTACGCTGGGCCAGTGAAATTAAATGAAACAAAGTACAAAATGGCGGTTCACTGGTTTGTCGCCTTTTGTTTATTACGAATCTGCATAAGTAATATCTATAAAATCGCCCTATGTCGCAGAATAGCGTGGTCATTGAATCCCGTGCGATGACACGATCGTGTTTTTGCGCATCATATCGCAGAAATTGTGCGATATAGGCCCGCCCGCCCGCCAAATGTGCGCGCCTGGCTGGTGTCGGCGAACCAAAGGGCAACGACACGAAGCGGCCAGGCTCGCGCGTCCCCCAATATGATCACGCGTGCAAAAATCTGGCCCGGACGAGGCTGCCGGTCGTAAGAATTTGTATTGATTGTAAAGAAACGTCTGATTCACGCACAAATAGCAATCAGGACAGGCCATCGCGGACACGGACCTGCGCCGATCAGCCGCTCGGCATTACGCGGGAGGACCTGGCAGGGCTGAACCGAACGAATCTGCACCGGCGCCACCGGTTGGCGGGCGGCATCGCGCGGGGAAAGATGGTGCGCTTGAGCAGAGCGAAACCGCGCCCGCGCGATGGGTTGGCGGGCGGCATCGCGCGGGGAAAGATGGTGCGCTTGAGCGGAGCGAAATCGCGCCCACGCGATGGGTTGGCGGGCGGCATCGCGCGGAAGAAAATGGTGCCCAGGGGCGGAATCGAACCACCGACACTGCGATTTTCAGTCGCATGCTCTACCAACTGAGCTACCTGGGCACGGGCCAACCGTCGGAAGGCTGGGGTGAATAACCCAACCGTGACCGGGGATCAAGCCGCTTCCGGCGATGGCGGCGGATCATCTTCCAATTCCGCCGGCGGGCCCGCAATCACGTATTGTCCGGTCAGCCAGCGCCCCAGATCAATCTCGGCACACCGGGGTGTGCAGAACGGCCGGCTCTCCGGCAGGCTCGCCCGTCCGCAGATCGGGCAGCGCGGTGTCGTGCGGCGTTCAGCCATTGCGATCGTCCATGTTCCACCCAGTGTCCCCCAGCGCGGGGTCGGAGCGCAAATCCAAGACCTCTCCGCCCCGGCGGGCAAGGTCCTCCAGCGCCGCGGTGTCGGCGCGCAGGGCGGAAACCACGGCCGGTGATGCCCGCAGCACCGGCATCCGCCCGGGCATGGCGGCCACACGCGCCGCCACCGCCCGCAGCGCGGCCAGGCCGGCGGCATGCGGCCCGCACAGCATCTCGTGCAGCGGCGGGTGCACGCGCCCGCGCAACACCTCGGCCAGGCCCAGCGCGCTGAAGCCCAGGAAGCGCGGGCGCAGCGGGTCGTCGGCCAGCGCCGCCGCCAGAGTCGGCCCCAGGGCGGCGCGCCGGCGAATCGGCATCCCCGCCAGATCGATCACGATCGCGCCGGACAGGTTGCGCAACCGGATCTGGCGCGCCAGGGCCGGGATCACCGCGCGGTTGATCGCGCTGTGGCGATCGCCCTCGCCACCCTTTCCGCCCACCGCCGCCCCGGCATCGACGTCGATCGCGGTCAAGGCGGGAAGCGGATGGATCGACAGGCGCGGCCCGTTCGCCAGGTCAACCACCGGGTTGGCCAGAGCCTCGATCTCGGTCAGCAGCGCATCGCCGAACACCGTCCGCCGATGCGCCACGCGTTCCCCGAATCGCGGCCGCAGCCTGGCCAGCAGCGCCAGGTCGTCGACCAGGATGGCGGCGTCGGGATGGGCGGCGCCGAATCGCTCGATCGGATCGGGGCCACGCCGGACCAGGCCCAGGCCCGACCCCGCCTCGGCGGCCACCCGTGCGGACAGCCGCGGTCCCTTGCCGCCCTGGGCGGACCGGGTGATGCGGACGGTGACGGCCGACCCCTCGGTCAGGCCCTTGGCACCCTCGGTGCCGGGCAGGAATCCCTCGGCCCCGCCCAGGGCGACGAAGGCACCCGCCATGGCGGGCACCTGCCGAGTGATCCGGCCCCGGTGAATGTCGCCGACCCCGTCCGGGGCACCGGGCCGCCAGATCGCATAGTCGATCAGGATGTCGTTGTGCAGCAGCGCGACACGCACCTCGCCCGGGCTGGACGCGGCGCGGATCACGGGGGTCATGGCAGGTGCCAGCCGAAGCCGCGCAGCAGTTGCGCGGTCTCGAACAGGGGCAGGCCGACGACGTTGGAATGGCTGCCGGACAGGAAGCGGATGAAGGATGCCGCCAGGCCCTGGATGGCATAGCCGCCGGCCTTGCCCCGCCATTCGTCGCTGGCGATATAGGCGTCGATCTCGCGCTCGCTCAGCCGAGCAAACCCCACCACGCTTTCGCATAAGCGTTCGGCCTGCCGTCCGTCCGGGGCCTTCAGCACCACGGCGGTCATGACCCGGTGGCGGCGCCCCGACAGCAGGACCAGGCAGGCACGCGCCTCGGTCGCGGTCCCCGCCTTGGGCAGGATGCGGCGCCCGGCCGCGACAACGGTGTCGGCGGTCAGGACCAATGCGCCATCGGCGTCGATCGCCGCCGCCTTCTCCCGCGCCATGCGCTGGACATAGGGGCGGGGCTGCTCGTCGCGCCCGGGGGTTTCATCGATGTCGGCTGGCTGGACGCGCGTCGGCGCGACGCCGATCTGCGCGAGCAAGGCAAGCCGTCTGGGGCTGGCCGAGGCCAGGACCAGCGGCGGGACGCGCACGGACCCTGCCCGGTTACTTGAACCGGAACGTGATGCGGCCCTTGCTCAGGTCATAGGGCGTCATCTCGACATTCACCCGGTCTCCGGCCAGGACGCGGATGCGGTTCTTGCGCATCTTCCCGCTGGTATGGGCCAGGATGGAGTGCTCGTTATCCAGTTTCACACGAAACATGGCGTTGGGCAGAAGCTCCGTCACCGTGCCGCTGAATTCGATCATGTCTTCCTTGGACATCAGGCCTCGTTGTCAGGTTGATTCAGGGCGGGAACATGATGTGACCGGCCCGCAAGGTCAAGGCGCATGCCGACATCACGGGCAGGTGCGGCGGGATCAGCCCTGCCCCAGACGCACCGCGATGCTGCGGGCATGGGCCTGCAATCCCTCGGCCTCGGCCAGGGCCACGGCGGCGGGGCCGATCCGGTCCAGCGCCGCCTGGCCGGCGGAAACCCATGTCGTACGTTTGAGGAAATCAAACACCGACAGTCCCGAGGCGAACCGCGCGGTGCGTCCGGTCGGCAGCACATGGTTGGGGCCGGCGATGTAGTCGCCCACCGCCTCGGGGCAGAACCCGCCCAGGAACACCGCGCCCGCATGGCGGATGTGCGCGAACACCGCATCGGGATCGCGCAGCATCAATTGCAGGTGTTCGGGCGCCAGGCGGTTCGTCAGCGCGACCGCCTCGGTCCAGTCGCGCACCGTGATGATCGCGCCGTGGCCGTCCCAGCTCGCGCCGGCGATGGCGGCGCGCGGCAGGGTGGGGATCTCGGCCGCGACGGCGGCGGCGACGGCATCGGCCAGCCCCGCATCATCCGTCACCAGGATCGACTGCGCCGATTCATCGTGTTCGGCTTGCGCCAGCAGGTCGATGGCGATCCGGCGCGGGTCGTTGGCCGCATCGGCCAGGATCACGACCTCGGACGGGCCGGCGATGGAGTCGATCCCGACATGGCCGAACACCTGCCGCTTGGCCTCGGCCACATAGGCGTTGCCGGGCCCGACGATGCGGTCGACCGGGGCGATGGTGGCGGTGCCATAGGCCAGGGCGGCCACCGCCTGCGCGCCGCCGACGCGATAGATCTCGGTCACGCCGGCGCGCTTCGCCGCGGCCAGGACCAGCGGGTTCAGGATGCCGTCGGGGCAGGGGACGCACATCGCGATCCGCCCGACGCCGGCCGCCCGGGCGGGGATGGCATTCATCA
>CAYZKM010000351.1:0-5549 GCA_964478525.1 uncultured Bifidobacterium sp. | reverse complement strand
TCGCCCAGGCGGCGGAGGCGGCGCAAACCGCCGACACCATCAACGCCCAGAACGTAGTGAAGATGCTGTCGCGCCTGCCGGTGCGCTCGCGCGCCAACGCGGTCTGGTTGATCCATCCCGACGCGGAACCGCAACTGCCACTGATGACCCTGGCGAACCAGCCCGTCTACATGCCGCCCGGTGGGTTGTCGGACGCGCCGTTCGGCCGGCTGCTCGGTCGTCCGGTGATTCCGCACCAGGTCTGCGCCACGGTGGGCGACCTGGGCGACATCATGCTGGTGGATTTCAGCCAGTATCTGGCGGTACGCAAGGCGGCCGGTGTGGTGGCGCAGACCTCGATCCATCTCTGGTTCGACCAGGACTTGACCGCATTCAAGTTCACCTTCCGCCTGGCGGGCCAGCCCTGGTGGGCGGCCGCGCAGTCGCCGCGCGCCGGTTCCAATACCCAATCCCCGTACGTGACCCTGGCCGCGCGCTGATCGCGGCCTGACCTGAAACCGGACGGCGGGACCGTCCGGTCGCTTTCCCTCCGAACAGGAGACTTCCCTGATGCAGACCAACGCTTTGCTGGTTGAGCGCATGCAGATTTGCGCAGCCTTTGGTCCGGTCGACCTATCCGCCGCCGCGAACAACGGCGACTGGGTGTCGCTGAAGGATTTCGACAGTTGCGCCATCATCTTCTTCAAGGCGGCTGGCACTGCCGGTGATGATCCCACGCTCACGCTACGGCAGGCCACCGACGTGTCAGGCGGCAACGCCAAGGCGCTGGACTTCACCCGCATCGACGTCAAGCAGGGCACGCTCACGGCGCTCGGCACCTTCACCACCGTCACCCAGGCCGCGGCAAACACCTATCTCGACCTGACCTCGGCGGAGAACGCCGGGATCTACGTGATCGAAGTCCGAGCCGACGAACTGGACGTCGCCAACGGGTTCGACTGCGTGCAGTTCTCGGTGGCCGATGTTGGCACCAATGCGCAGTTGGGCGCAGCGCTGTACCTCCTGCGTGGATCGCGCTACAACCCGCCGCTGTCGGCGATTGTCGACTGATGCGGGTCCGGTTCATCCAGGACGTGATCTTCGAAACCGAGGGCCGGATGCGCGGTCCCCGCTTCGAGGCTGGGAGCGTCCATGATCTGCGTGATGATGTCGCGCGGCGCTGGATCAGGCGGGAGATGGCCGTGCCGGCCGACGAGGTGCCCGCCGCGCCGATCCCGCGTGCGCCGCCGTCCCCGGTTCAATCCCAAGCGGCGGCAACGATGGATCCCCATGCGACGCCGGCCACGGGAACCCAACCGCCGCCGGTGCCGGTGCCGCCAACCGGCAGTGACGCAACGGCCGGACATGCGCCGACCAACCGCCGCAAGCCGGGACCACCCGAACCTGTGCGAACCCGAGGCACCGATGACATCCTCGCTGCTGACCGTCCTGATCCCGGCGAGCAGTCGGGCACTGACGACCCTCGCCACCGTCAAGGATGAGATCGGCATCACCGACGACGCGGCCGACGCGCGGCTGCTACGCTGGATCGACGAGGCATCGGAACGGATCGAAACCTATCTCGGCCGTGTCCTGGCAAGCGAGACCGTGCGGGAGACGTTCCGGTTGACCGGTGCTCCTGGTTGTCTGGGTCTCGCACGTCGGCCCGTGACGGCGATCGCTAGCATCGAGGTCGATGGCGTCACGCTGGCCAGCGACCAGTACGAGATCGATGCCACGGCAGGGCTGCTCCACCCGATAAGCGGTGGCCGGCGGGTCTGGTGGTGCGGCTGCACGGTGATCATCACCTACACCGCTGGCTACGTGTCGGTCGAGGCGCTGCCACGTCCTATCGAAACAGCATGCATTGGCCTGCTCCGCCACCGTTGGGCCGCTCGCGACCGCGATCCGATGCTGCGCTCCCTGGCGATCCCCGGTGTTGCCACCGAGCAGTACTGGGTCGGCGCCACCGGCGACGACGGCGCCATGCCGCCCGAGATCGCCGCCTTGCTCGATCCGTTCAGGACGGTAACGGTATGAACACACCCAGCGCAACAGCCGCGATGCTCGCCCGCTACGGCGAGACGGTCGTGCTGCGGCGGCCGACCGGCCAGGCCCAATTCATTGACGTGTCCTGCGCCGCCCGCGTCGACCAATTCCAGCCGCACGAGATCACCGGCGGGGTGATGCAAGGCGATCGCAAGGTCATCCTGTCGAACCGAGAGATCGAGGCCGAAGTCTGGCCCGGTCCACCCCGGCGCGGCGATCAGATCGTCATCGCCGGCCGCACCACCACGGTGCAGGGCGTCGAGACCGTCTCCGTCCGAGGCGAGATTGTACGATATAATATGCAGGTGAGGGGCGGCTGATGTTCTCTGCGACCGCCCTGCGTGGCTTCATCAACACGCTGCAAGTCAACGTCGCCAGCGGCAACGCCAAGGAAGCCTCGGCGCTGCTGGCGCGCGTGGCAGCCGGCGAACGGGATCGCGTCCTGACGCAGCAACGGGCACGCTCTGGCCTGGTGCCGCACTATCGGCAGATCGTCGACGGGGTGGAGGGAGCGCCGCTCATCGCCGTCAATCCGGACGGCGTCATCGTCTTCGCCTGGCAATACCTCACGGAGATCGTGCGCGACACGTATGAAGCACTGGTCCGGCGGTCCCCGCGAGACAGCGGCGGCTACATTGCTGGGCTGATCATCCTGGTCGACGGCCAGGAGGCCGGTATCGAAACGATCGACGCTGACACGCGCGGAGTGCGCATCGTCGCCAGCGTCCCCTATGCGCGACGGCTCGAGGTCGGCAAACGTAAGGCCGGAGGTGCCTTCGTGCTCGAGGTTCCATCCCACATTGTCGAGGAAACAGCGATCGTGGCGCGGCGCTTGGCCGGGAACCTGGCGTCGTTCTCGTTCACCTATGTCGATCTGTCGGATGCCTACGCACTCCGGCGCCGGTCGGGACACCGTCGGCGGGCGGGCCGCGTGCAGACCGATGTCCGCTATCCCGCCATCCTGATCACCCCGCGCACCGCATGACCGCCGGCCTCTATCGCACCATCCGAGACGATATCCTGGCGCTGTTCGATGCCGCCTGGGCGCATCCCGACGTCCCGGTGTTCTGGCGGTCGAATGACCGTGAACCACTGCCCGACCCGTCGGACGTGTCGCACTTCCTGCGTAACGAGATTGATTTCGGGCGGGAGACGCTGGCCGCGTTCGGCGGCGGCGCGGGGACCAACCTGCGGGTCCAGTTCGGCAGCGTCCTGATCCGCGTGTTCGCCGCCCGCACGCTCGGGGACGAAGATCGCGCCCTGGACCTGATGGCCGACGCGATGGCGGTGTTCCGTTCCCGGCGCATCACCGACGGCACCGGCAACGATCTCAGCTTCATCGGCGAAGGCAGCGGCTTCGACGTCCAGCCCACCGAGGACGGCAACTGGTTCACCCGCGGTGCTTTGGTCGTTTTCGAATACCGCTTCCGCGGCTGAGCCGCGCGCTCATCCCCTGACCCGAAAGGAACACCACCATGTCCCTGGCCGAGGGCGTGCAGGGCACCATCGTCTACAAGGCGTACGCCTCCGGTGCCATCATCGCGAACACCGAGGACAACGCGCCCGGCACATCGGGCGGCCAAACGCTCCGGCGGGTCTCAAGCACGCTGAATCTGGCCAAGGCCACCTACACCAGCGCTGAAATTCGTGCCGACCGGCAGATCGTCGATTACCGGCACGGGGCCCGCCAAGTGCAGGGCGATTTCGCGGGTGAGCTGTCGCCCGCCACCTATTTCGACTTCTTCGAGGCCGTGCATCGCGACACGCGGTCCGCCGGTGTGACCCTGACCGAAGTCGATCTGACCAGTGTCGCCGCCAGTGCGTCCGGCAGCACCTTCACCTTCGGTGGCGGCGACCCGGTCAGCGAAGGGTTGCGAACCGGTGACGTCATCCGGTTCTCGTCGATGGCGGTCCCCGTAAACGACGCACGGAATTTCACCATCGTCAGCTTCAGCGGCACGTCGAACCGCGTGGTACACGTCATCCCGCCACCAACCGATCAGACCGCCGATACCGGGTTCTCCCTGGTGCGGCCCGGTTACGCGACCGAAGTGCCATCGTCCGGCCACGTCTCGCGCAAATTCGGCATCGAGATCGCGCATCAGGACATCGACATCTCGCGCCTGTTCACCGAGTGTCGCCTGACCAAATACGCTCTGTCGCTGCCCGCGACCGGCCTGGGCACGGTGACCTTCTCGGTGATGGGCCGCGGCATGCGGACACTGTCGGGTGGCGCCTCTCCGTATTTTGCCTCGCCCGCCGCCGAGACGACGACCGGCATTGTGGCCTCGGTGAACGGCGCCTTGTTGCTCAATGGCGTGGCGGTGGGCGTGGTCACGGGCGTGACCCTGACCATGGACATGCCGGCGGAGGCGGCGAGCGTCGTCGGGCAGAATTTCGGTGCGGAGATTTTCCTCGGCCGCAACAACCTCACCGGCCAGATCACCGCCTACCTGGAAGACACAACTTTCCTCGACGGCTTTCTCGACGAGACCGAGTTCGAGTTGCTGCTGCAACTCGACACCACGTCCGACGAGGCCACCCCGACGATCACGCTGTATCTGCCGCGCATCAAGCTTGGCGGCGCCGATGTCGCGCTGACCGGCGAGGCAGGCCAGGTCATCACGGCGAACTTGCAGGCGTTGAAATATGTCGGGGCCACCCCCGGCAAGCCCAACACCACGATCCGCATCGTCGATACCGAGGTCGCCTGATCGGCCGCCCAATCCCTGTGCCCCTGACAAAGGACATCCCCATGAACAGCAAATTCGCCGGGCTGGCGCTCGGCGTCGACACCGTCGCACGCATGACCATCATCCATCCGGTCACACGCCAGCCGTTGCGGAACACCGAGACCGGCGAGGAGGCCTGGATCGACCTGCTGTCCGCGGGCAGCAGCTCGGGGCGGGCACATGATCGCGCGGTGACCGACCGGCAGCTACGGCTACGTGGGCAGCGCTACACCGCCGAACAGGCCGAGGCTGACCTGATCGAGAAGCTGGCCAAGCTGACCAAAGCCTGGTCTCTGGTCACGCTGGATGGCACCGCACTGGCCGTTGATTGCACGCCAGCAGCGGCGCGGGAACTTTACGCCATGACCGAACTGGCTTGGCTACGTGAGCAGGTGGTGGAGTTCATCACCGATCTGGGAAACTTCCGCCCGGCTGCCTCGACGAGCTGATCTCATTCGCCGAACACCAGTTCGCGCTGACACAGCGGATGCCGGATGGGACGACGCGGCGCGAGCACCTGCTTAGCGTCGAACGGCAGACCGGGCGGCGGCCGACGGAACTGGACGGGCCGGAACTGCCCGCCGACGGGGCGCATGTCTGGGAGTGGTTCCTGGAACTCTCGGCTGGGCGGGGATCGAATGGATTCGGGCCGAATCCGATTTCGTGGCTCGATCTACTGGCGTGGACCACGATGACCGGCACGATCATTCGCCCGGCGGAGATCGAAGCAATCCTGGCGGTAGATCGGGTTTGGCTGGTAGCGTCGGCGGCGGATGGTCAAATCTCACC
>CAYZKM010000350.1:0-5551 GCA_964478525.1 uncultured Bifidobacterium sp. | reverse complement strand
TGGCTGTACGGACGAATGTCGGGCGAACGGATCGACATGGCCGGGGTGGCCAGCGCTGTCGGTGGCGCGCTGGGCGCCGTGGCCCTGGGCAACCTGCTGGTCAGCGGCCAATTCGGCATCATCCCCTATTATGCCGGCGCCGGCGCGGCCGAGGTCGGGTCAGGCCTTGCCACCACGGCCGTCACCGCGGCTTCTCGCGTCTATGCCGTCGCATTCGGCGCCGTCGGCGCGGTGATCGGCTATGGCTGGTACCAATCCGCCGCCGCCCCGCGCTGACCCGCCGCTCTTGAACCGCCCGACCCCGCGGCGTAGCGTCCCGGCCAACGACGATCCGACGGGGGCAGCACGCCATGGTGACACTCGACGCCCAGGTTCATGCCTATGAGCGTAACCATCCGGGCCGCCCCTGGGCCGCCGTGCTGCACGGCCCGGCCGAGGTCACCGGCGATCAGATGGTCGCGGCGATGGACGCGGTCGGCGTCGACGGCGCGCTGCTGGTCTCGCCGTTCACCATGTACCAGTACGACGCCAGCTATGCGCTGGATGTCTTTGCCAGGCACCCGACGCGGTTCCGCCTGATCAAGCCGGTCGACCCCGCCGATCCCGCGGTCGCCGATACGATCGCCGACTGGGCCGCCACGAAGGGCACCGTCGCCATCCGCATCATGCTGAACCGCGGCGCGTCGGAAGACCCGGCCGATCCCGGCCTCAACCGCGTGCTGGCCGCCGCCGCGCGCCACGCCCTGCCGGTGAACCTGCTGTGCTGGGGCCGGCTGGACCAGGCCATGAAGATGGCCGAGGCGAATCCCGACACCGTGCTGGTGATCGACCATATCGGGCTGCAGCAGCCATTCGCGCCGCCGGCACCGCCCAACCCGTTTGCCGACGTCCCGAAACTGGTCGCCATCGCCGCCCGCCCCAACATCACCATCAAGATCAGCGGCGCCTGCACGCTGTCGCACCAGGCATTTCCCTATGCCGACATCTGGGACCCGCTGGCGCGCATCTTCGACGCGTTCGGCATGAACCGCTGCATGTGGGGCACCGACTGGACGCGGGCCACCGGGCTGCTGTCCTACAAGGATGCGGTCGAGGCATTCCGCATCACCGACCGCCTGTCCGACACCGACAAGGCCGCGCTGATGGGTGGGACGCTGCGGACCGTCTACAACTGGAAAGATTGACGCCAGCCGGCGCAGGCGGGGCCCAACCGCCGCGATGATCGCCCCGCGCCGCCGCCAATGGGACCGCAGCCTGCTGCTGGGCATCCTGTTCATCTGCATGGCGGGCATCACCTCGCCGCTGATGAACGGCTTCGCCAAATTGCTGGGCCAGCACTACAACTCCATGCAGGTGTCCTGGGCGCGCGCCTTCGGCCATGTGCTGTTCATGCTGGCGGCGTTCGTCCCCCGTTTCGGGCTGCGGATGCTGCGCACCAGGCGGCTGGGGCGGCATCTGGTGCGGTCGTCCAGCCTGTTCATCTCGAACCTCAGCTACTTCTTCGCCATCACCTTCATCCCCATCGGCAACGCCGCCGCCATCAACATGACCGGCCCGCTGATGGTCGCCGCCCTCGCCTGGCCGATGCTGGCCGAGCGGACGACGCCGGCGCGGGTCGTTGCGGTGATGGTGGGGTTTGTGGGCACGCTGGTCATCATCCGCCCGGGCACCGCGGTGTTCCACTGGGCGGCGCTGTTCGTGATCTTCAGTGCGCTGATGAACGCCATCTACCAGATCGTCACGCGCCAGATCGCGGATACCGAGGCGGCGGAGACCTCGGCCATCTACAGCTCGGTCGTCGGCGCCTTCGGCATGCTGGTGGTGCTGCCGTTCGTCTGGATCACGCCGGCGAACCTGGCCGATCTGGCGATGTTCTGCTCGATGGGTGTGCTGGGCGCGATCAGCCACTACTTCGTCGCACTCGCCCTTGGCTTCGCACCCGCGAACATCGTCACGCCGTTCCAATATGTGCAGATGCTGGGCTCGGTGCTGGTCGGCTTCATCATCTTCGGCGACCTGCCCGATGCCATGACCTGGCTGGGCGCGGCCATCGTCATCGCATCCGGGCTGTATATCGGCTGGACGCAGACCAGGCGGGGTTGATTCATCCGGTCAAACACGTCTGACTGATCCGTGATTCCGTTACCCTCGATCGAGACCGCTCATGATGGACCGCGTCAGCCAAGCCGTCTGCTCCGTCCCAGCCCCGGACCGCGCCCGTTCGCTCCAGGCCCTGCTCGACGCGCACGGGCCGGACATCGATCGCCGCTGCGAACTGACGCAGCCGGTCGTCGATGCGCTGGCGGAACAGGACCTGATGCGCCTGCTGCTGCCGCGCAGCATGGGCGGGCAGGAAATCGGCCTGGTGGATTTCTGCAAGGTGACCGAGGCGATCGCCTGGGGCGATGCCAGCACCGGATGGTTCGTGAACCAGTCGAACGTGTCGGCCGCGACCTCGGCCGCCGCCATGCCGCACCAGACCGCCGCCGCGATCTTCCAAGGCCCCTATGCCGGCCTGGCCTGGGGCTCGAAGCACGACGCCAGCACCGCGGTGCGGGTGGACGGGGGATACCGGCTGACGGGGCGGTGGAGTTTCGCCTCCGGGTCGCGCCACACCGACTGGATCGGCGCCCACAGCGCGGTGCAGAACCCTGACGGGACGCCGCACATCCGCTATGGCCGGCCCGACGATCGCAGCTTCCTGTTCCTGAAAGACAAGGCCACCATCATCGACGACTGGCAGGTGCTGGGTCTGCGCGGCACCGGCAGCGATACCTACGCGGTGACGGACCTGTTCATCCCGGAACAGCACGCCCCCGCCCGCGACGCGCCCGAGGAACTGCGGGAGCATGGGCCGCTGTACCAGATCCGCTCCACCCTTCTCTACGCCACCGGCTTCTGCGGCGTCACGCTGGGTCTTGCGCGCCGGCTGCTGGAAACATTCACCGAGCAGGCGCGCCGGCGGCACAGCAAGGCGTCCAGCAATGCGATGGCGGCGAACAACGTCGTCCAGCGCGACATCGCCATCATGGAGGCGCGCCTGTCCGCCGCCCGCGCCTTCCTGCACGAGGCCGCCGGGCAGGTGTATGACGCCGCCGTGGCGGGCACGCTGGATGTCGATACGCGCATCCGGCTGCGCCTGGCCACGTCGCACGGCATGAACGAGGCGACCGAGGTGTCGATCGGCTGCTATCGCGGCGCCGGCACCGGGGCGATCCTGGACCGCGCGCCGTTCGAGCGGCGGTTCCGCGACGCCATGTCCGCCAGCCAGCATCTGCAGGCGATGCCCGGCATGATCGAAATGGTCGGGCGCCATCTGATCGGCGTGGAGGACACTGTCCGCTACGTCTGACCAGCCACACGCCAGCAGGAGGGATCGGCCATGGACCTGAAACTCGCGGGGAAGACCTGCCTCGTCACCGGCGCGAGCGCCGGCATCGGCACCGGCATCGCCTGGGCGATGGCGCGGGAAGGCGTGCGCCTGGCCATCCTGGCGCGCCGGGGGGAATTGCTGGAGGCGCTGGCCGGCCGGATCGCCGCCGAGACCGGTGCGCGCCCCACTGTGATCGTCGCCGACCTGACCACGCAGGACGCGCCCGCCATGGTGCACGACGCCGTGCAGGCGGCGTTCGGCGGGCTGGACATCCTGGTCAACAATGCCGGCCTGTCCAGCAAGCCCGAGATCATCGCGGCCGACGCGGTCTGGAACGCCGGGTTCGACCTGAAATTCACCACCGTCCGCCGCCTGACCAACGCATTCCTGCCGGGGATGCGGGCGCGGTGCTGGGGCCGGGTGATCACCGTGACCGGCATCGTCGAGCCCTATGCGACAAGTGCTGCCCTGACCGCCTGCGCCGCCGTGCATGCCTGGTCGAAGGGCCTGTCGCGTGACCTGGCCAGCGAGGGCATCACCCTGAACTGCATCCCGCCGGGGCGCATCAACAGCGAGCAGATCCGAAGCCGGCTGCACCCCGATCCGGCGGTGACGCAGCGCTATATCGAGCAGAACATTCCGATCGGGCGCTTCGGCGAACCCGAGGAACTGGCCGACCTGGTCGCCTTCCTGGCCTCGCCGCGTGCCGGCTACATCACCGGCACGGTGATCCCGGTGGATGGCGGGATGTCGCGCTTCGCCATGTGATATGTGCCCGGGTGACCGGCGTAAATTGCAACCCTGCCTTGAACCGCTGGCGGCCCCTTCCCAAGTGTACGACCGATCCGGCGCCTCGGGGTGCCGGACCGGTCGTTACCATGTTGCACGAAGAGGAGGATGTGGTCATGCAAGCGGTCGACAACGTTCACCCGCGCGCATTCGCCTGGTCTGATCTGATTCCCGGCGCCGAACCGTTGCCAACGACACCACCGGACGCCGATCACCACGACGCGGACGTCGAACCCGAGGACATTTTCATGTTGTCGCCGCCGCCCATGGCATGGCCGCGCGTGTTTCCCGGCCTGTGATCCCGCGCCGCGGGCGGCCTTGGCCTGGCACTGCCGGGCCAGCGGTCGCCGCGGCATAGCGGTCAGGCCGCGCGCTGTCTCGTCGTTTGATCGCATGATTTACACGCTGGTGCGATTCCGCTCCGCGTGATCATGCTCGATCGCCTCGGCGTCCGCCGCCTGCAGGGTGATGGTGAACAGCGCGCCGCCGTTCTCGTTGCGCGCCTCGATCGTCCCGCCCATGGACCGGATCAGGCCGTGGCAGATCGACAGGCCAAGGCCGGTGCCCTTTTCCGGCCCTTTGGTGGTGATGAACGGTTCGAACAGCCGGGGCAGGACATCCTCGGCGATGCCGCCGCCGGTGTCCTGCACCTGCAGGATCACCTCCCCGGTGGCGGGCCGGTTCTCGGCGCGCAGGAAGATGCGGCGCGGCGTGCCGGCGGGCAGGTGTTCCAGCGCATGGCAGGCGTTCAGTGTCAGGTTGACCAGCACCTGTTCCAGCGCGACCAGATGGCCCAGCGCGGTCGGCGCGGGTGAACCAAGCGCAACCTCGACCTCGACCTCCAGGTCCTGCAGCGATGCGCGCACCAGGCCCAGCGCCCCCTCGACCGCCGTGTCCAGCCCGAAGGCGGTGCGGGATTCGGTGTCCTGCGCACCCCGGGCAAAGCGGCGCAGATGCTCGATGATCCGGCTGGCGCGGTCGGCCTGCTCGACGATCCGCCTGGCGCGCGGTGCCAGCAGGTTGGTCCGCCCCTGCCCGATGGCCCGCATCATGTTCTCGGCCGCGGTGGACATGATCGCCAGCGGCTGGCGCAGCTCGTGCGCCAGGCCTGACGCCATCTCGCCCAGCGAGGCCAGGCGTCCCGCCGCCGCGATCTGCGCATTCGCCGCGCGTTCCGACGTGATGTCCGAGATATGGCCGACGATCTCGGTCCCGGCGCGGTCGGTCCGGTCCAGCACCATCGCGACGGTCCGCAGCCAGCGCCAGGACCCGTTCGGCTGGCGCAGCCGGTATTCGCGCATGGCGTTGCCCTCGGCATCGACCTGGGCAAGGAACACGTGGAACGGCGCCGTGTCGGGGCTGAGCCGGTCCACCCAGGCCTGTTCGCTG
>CAYZKM010000349.1:0-5565 GCA_964478525.1 uncultured Bifidobacterium sp. | reverse complement strand
ACCCATGATGACGGTCGGGATGCCGTTGGCCTCAAGATGCCGAGCGACCAGACTCACGGTCTGGTGACACACGGGTCAATTGGCAACGATCACCGCGACGTCGGCGCCCATCCGCCGGACATGCGCAAGGATGTCCACGCAGTCCTGCTCGATGGTCACTTTCTGGCTGCGGTTGGTCGGCGCGCCGATGAACTCGGGTGCGACGTCCCGGATCCGGCCCTCGGCGGCCAGCCGCTTGAGCTGGGCGAGCGGCAGCCAGCTGCGCTGGTCCTCGGCCGTGGTGTGCTTGCGGTCGATCCCGATATGGGAGATCCGGGTGTCCGGCTCCTTGTCGATACTGTCGGTATAGACCTTGTAGAACTTGGCGGCCGAGTTGTAGGGCGCGCCCGGCCCCTGGTCGCCGGCGTCGGGCTGATACTGTGCCGCCGTGGTGACCAGGGCGACGCGGCTTTCGGCCAGCGGTTTCTTGAGCGCGGTGAACGGAACGTCCCGGTACTGTGCCCAGCGATACGGCTTGCCGTAGCCAAGTGTCTGATAATAGGTACTGATTCGGCGGATGTACGGAATCGGCACGTCGTGTTCGACGGCGAATTCCAGATCGTCCATATGGTCGGCCATGCTGTGACCTTTCGACGTGGTGGCGGTCCGGGGCCGCGTGTCCGGATCGGCAGGACGGCGCGGCACCTTGGTCTGCTCCGGCCTGGCCAGGCTGGCCATTCCGGATCATGCGGGATGCATAGCCCAGCCGGCCCCGTTCGTCACGGGGCAGGCGGGTGCGGGAAGCAGCGCGCGTTGCAACAGGACCGCCGCGCCGATAGGGTCGGTCCGGACAAGTCCGCAACCGATCGGTCCGAGGCCGGGCGCGCGTCATGCAGCGGTTCCGGCTCGGCAAGGGAGATGTCCATGTCGACCACGCTCGCGCCGCCGCCCGTCGCCGCCCCGTTCACCCTGCGCCCGCTATCGCCTCGTTTCGCTGCGGAAATCATCGGCCTTGACCTGTCGCGCCCGCTGGACGCGGCCACGCGCCAGGCGGTCATGGTGGCGCTGGTGCGCTTCCACGTGCTGTGCTTTCGCGACCAGGCGCTGACGCAGGACCAGCAGATCGCGTTCACCCAACAGTTCGGCACGCTGGAACGCCACATGGCCCGCAACCGCAATGGCGGCAATCCGCTGGTGAACGTGGTGTCGAATCTCGGTCCGGACGGCAAGCCATCCGGCAAGGTCGGGTCGCAGGGCTGGCACAGCGACAAGTCGTTCCGCCCGGAACCATCGATGGCGACCGTCCTGCATGCGGTGACGATGCCGCCGCAGGGGGGCGACACCTGCTTCGCCGACATGGAGGCCGCCTATGACGCGCTGCCAGACCAGCGCAAGACGGCATTGGACGGCGTGCGGGTGGTCCATTCGTGGGAGCTGTCGCGCCAGAAGCTGGGCTTGCAGGCCACGGCGGAGGAGATCGCCGATGCGCCGCCCATGGTGCATCCGCTGGTCCGCATCCATCCCGACAGCGGGCGGCGCAGCCTGTTCATGGGCGAGCATGCCTCGCATTTCGAGGGACGCCCGATGGCCGAGGGCCGCGTGGCGCTGGCCGAACTGGAGGCGCATGCGACGGCCGAGGCGTTCCTGTATCGCCATCACTGGCGGGCGGGCGATCTGCTGATGTGGGACAATCGCTGCCTGCTGCATCGTGCCGATGCCAATTTCGACGCCGCCCGCTTCCCGCGCGTGCTGCACCGGACCTGCCTGCGCGGCACCGCGCCGGCCTGAGCACCGGCGGGTCTTCGTGTTGGGGTTGATCCGCGCCCCGCATCCCCACACAGTGCGGCGCCGGTCATGGTCCGGCCGTCGCTGCCCGTGAGGTTCCCGCATGATCCGGCTTCCGGTTTCCCGTCCCGCCTTCCGTTCCGCCCGCCCGTGGGCCGGCGTTCTGGTGGTCCTTGGCTGCGTGGCGGCCGCCGCGCCCGGGCAGGCGCAGACGCGCTACGATGCCGAGTGCCGGCCGCTGCCGATGCCCGGCATGATGATGCAGCCGCAGCCGCCGTCGGAAGCCTGCCTGCAGTTCCGCGCCCAGCAGCGCCGCGAAGCCGAGGCCGAACGTGCCCGCCAGCGGGCGCGGGCGGAGGCGGCGGCGCGGGCACGGGCCGAACAGCTGGCCGCCGAACAGGCCCGATGCGACATGGCAAGGTCGGGTGATGTCCGCGCGACCCTGGATGCCGACCCGTCCTTGCTGGGGCGCGGGGTACAGATCCTGGACATGACCGAACCGGCCTTCGTGCGCGACGCCTGCCGCAACGAGATCATGACCAGCCGCGGGATCATGGACAGCGTGATCACGTTCCAGGAGTTCAACGGCAAGCAGTATATCCGGGTGAAGGTGGCCCGCCGCCCTGGTGGATAGAACGGCACCGCCCCGCGCATCCGGGGCCGGATCGGACGGCACTGGCGAAGGAAGCGGATTTGCCTTGGGCGTGGCCCGCCGTCGTGCCACCCTGACAACGATGCGGTCCGGTGGCGGGCCGCCCGCGCCGGAGGATGAACCCGTGGTAGTGCGTTGCGGACCGGCCCGATGAAGCCGCTGGCTCTGGCCGCCTGGGTTGTCGTGGCAGGTCTGGCCGGTGCGGCGCCGGCGCGTGCGGACACCACGTTGCCGGATCGGGTAGCGGCGGAGCCGGCGACGCCGGACCCGCTGACATCGGAGCCAGGCGCGGTCACGCGCAGCTTCTACCGGTCCATGAGCTATCAGGTGCTGTCCTCGCTGGACGATTTCCTGTTCGGCTATGTCTTCGCCGGCGGGGCAACGGCGGCAACCGCCCTGGCCGTGGGCAGCGCCGTGAGCGAGATGGCGGTGAACTACCTGCACGATCTCGGGTGGTCGGTGTTTGCGATCACCCCGGAGGACGAGGACCACACGCGCCAGACCCGGACCGCGACGTTCAGCACGGTGAACGCGCTGCGGTCATTCGCGATCAGCCACGTCGTGACGGGCAACATGCTGGTCTCGGTGGGCTATGTCGCGTTCAATACCTCGGCCGACGCGGTGGTGTACGCGGTGAACGATGCGGTCTGGGGCCTGCTCTGGCCGGCCGGTGGCCTGGCGCCGGACAGCGACAGGATCGCATCCCAGGTCGCCGCGATCGAAGAGATGTTTCCCAGCCTGACGATTTCCGTGCAGCACGACGACCTGGTGTTCGACGACCTGATCCGTCATGACCAGCCGGTCGGGCTGCGGCTGACCATCGCGCCGTCGGCCCCCTGAAAAGTGGAACGGGGGCTGGTATCGGCGTGGGCCGGCATCCGGGCATGACCGGGTGGATGGTGGAGGGGGTTGGATTCGAACCAACGTAGGCGGTCGCCAACGGATTTACAGTCCGTCCCCTTTAGCCACTCGGGCACCCCTCCAGCGGCGCGTGACCTACGGCGAATCACCGGTTGCTGTCAACGCTGCCGCCGCGGCAGCGTTCGGAAACCTTGACCCGGCGGCCATCCGGGGGTCCCATGCATCCCAAGCGAACACCCCACGGGAGAGATCCATGCACGATACCGTCATACGCGGCGGCACCATCATCGATGGTACCGGCAAGCCCGGCTTCACCGGCGATATCGCCATCGAGAATGGCACCATCGTTTCGGTCGGCGGCAAGGCCGGCCCCGGCAAGCGGGAAATCAAGGCCGACGGCAACATCGTCGCCCCCGGCTGGGTCGATGCCCACACGCATTATGACGGCCAGGCCACCTGGGATTCGGAACTCGCCCCCTCGTCCTGGCACGGCGTCACCACCGTGCTGTTCGGCAATTGCGGCGTCGGCTTCGCCCCGGTCCAGAACCGCGACCACAGCGCCCTGATCGGGCTGATGGAATCGATCGAGGAAATCCCCGGCGTCGTCCTGGACGAAGGCCTGAAATGGAACTGGGAGACGTTCCCCCAGTACCTCGATGCGCTGGACGCAGTGCCGCGCGCCATCGACGTCGCCGCCCAGATCGCCCACCACCCGCTGCGCGTCTATGTGATGGGCGACCGCGCCATCGAGCGTGAGAATGCCACGGCCGAGGACATCCAGGCGATGCACGACGCGGTGCGCGCCGGCATGAAGGCGGGCGCGTTCGGGTTCACCACGTCGCGCACCAACTCCCACAAGACGCCGGCCGGCGAGATGGTGCCCAGCCGCTATTCCCAGGAAGATGAGCTGCTGGGCATCGGCATGGCGCTCAAGGGCCTGGGCTATGGCGCCTATGGCGTGAACAGCGACTTCGACGACGAACAGGGCGAGCTGGCCTGGATGACCAAGCTGGCCAAGGAAACCGGCCGCCCGGTCTGGTTCCTGCTGACCGACCGCCCGAACGACGCCGAGCGCTGGCGCCGTCTGATGTCCGGCGTCCATGCCGCCCGCAAGCAGGGCGCGATGGTCACCGCGCAGATCGCCGGCCGCCCGGTCGGCGTGATGCTGGGCGTCGACACCGCGCTGAACCCGTTCTCGATCCGCCCGTCCTGGCAGGAATTGCTGAAGCTGCCGGCGCAGGAACGCGTCAAGCGCATGCAGGACCCGGCGTTCCGCAACACGCTGCTGAACGAGCCGGCCTCGCCCGAGCTGCTGAAGCGGCTGTCGCAGTTCCGGCAATACATCACGACAAGCTGGGACCGCATGTTCCTGATGGGCGATCCGCCGAACTATGAACCGGCACCCGACCAGAGCATCGGCGCGATGTCGGCCCGTTCCAACCGCACGCCGGACGAGATCGCCTATGACTACCTGGCGACCGGGGCCGACAAGTTCCTGTACTTCCCGATCGTCGGCTACAATGGCGGCAATCACGAAGTCATCCGCTCGATGCTGACGGATGACGCCACCATCCTGGGCCTGTCGGATGGCGGGGCGCATTGCTCGTCCATCGTCGATGCCTCGGTGCCGTCGTGGATGCTGATCCATTGGGGCCGCGACCGCACCCGCGGCGAGAAGCTGCCGCTGGAAATGCTGGTCAAGCGCCAGACGTCGGAGACGGCGCGGTTCTTCGGCTTCAACGACCGCGGCGTGCTCGCCCCGGGCCTGAAGGCCGATGTCAACGTCATCGACTTCGACGCGTTGCGGCTGCACGCGCCCGAGGTCCGCTACGACCTGCCGAAGGGCGGCCGCCGCCTTGTGCAGCGTGTGGACGGGTATCGCCACACCTTCGTGACGGGTGTCGAGACGTTCCAGAACGGTGCCTATACCGGGGCGCTGCCGGGCAAGCTGGTCCGCGCCAAGGCCTGAGCATCACACGATGGAAGACCCTCTCCGCACGCGGAGGGGGCAGGGTGGGGGGGCAACCCCCCATTCTCTGTTTTCACGCCCATTCCGGAGCCCCTCCATGGAAAAGCGCCAGCTCGGCCAGTCCAGCCTGCACGTCTACCCGATCACCTTCGGCGGCAATGTGTTCGGCTGGACAGCCGACCAGAAGACGTCGTTCGACCTGCTCGACCGCTTCGTCGGCGGCGGTTTCAACTTCATCGAGACGGCCGATGTCTATTCGCGCTGGCATCCCGGCAATACCGGCGGCGACTCCGAGGTCATCATCGGCAACTGGCTGAAG
>CAYZKM010000348.1:0-5607 GCA_964478525.1 uncultured Bifidobacterium sp. | reverse complement strand
GCCAAACCACCGGTCCAACCCGTAGCCGATGGCAACCGCCACCGCCAGAGCCACGACCAGCTCGAGCCCAACGCGCAGGCCGACCGCGAGAGGATTCATCCCAACCGAATCAGGGTCTGACCCTGACTTCCGCGGTTGGGGATCCAACCCCTGCCTGCCGCGGGCGGCCTTCAATCGCTCCTCGAAGGAGCGGTCTTGTCCGCCCGGTTCCTCAGTCATGTGCGCCCCCGGGAAATCCACACGAGATATCCCCTTTCCGGAAAGCGGGGGCTAGCTACAGGGGGGGGTTGAAGGTGTCAAGAATGGTTGACCGCCATTGAACCGCAGGTTTTGCGCCGCCATGTGACACGCTGCGGATGCGCCGCCGCGTCACGCGGGCGGGCAAATGCTGGGTGCGGCCTGTCATCATACTGGAATCATTGCCAGAACCCGTGCCATCCGCGCCTTTGCCCACCACATCGCCGCGCCTCGGTCCGCGTCTGGCGCGCACAGAAAGAAACTGTGGCCTTCCGGCCACGGCGCTGTTTCCCATCCGTCATTCGCCAGGACGCGCGACCGGACGGCGGCCGGTCAGGTCGTCGCCGGCGGTACGGGGCATCAGCAGCGCGACCGGCGCGGCCGCCAGGGTCATGCCGCCCACCACCAGGAAGGCCACGCTGAAATCGCTCACCTGCACCGAATCGTGGCCCGAGAACACCCGCGCCAGTTCCAGCGACACCGCACCGACCGACACGCCGATGGTCGCCGCCAGCTGCTGGCCGGCCGTGTACAGGCTGGTCGCAGCACTCATGCGCGAACGGGGCACATCGCCATAGGCCAGCGTGTTGTAGGCAGTGAACTGCAATGACCGCAGGAACCCGCCGATCAGCAGCACGGCATAGATCGCCGCCGCGGGCCAGGTCGGGCGGAACGCGGCGCACATCGCCAGCATCACGCCCGAGACCGCCCCGTTCCAGACCAGCGTGTCGCGGAAGCCGAACAGCCGCAGCGCGGTCTGGGCCGCCGGCTTCATCAGCAGCGCACCCGCCGAACTGGCAAAGGTGATCAGGCCGCTTTCGACGGCGGCCTTGCCGAAGCCAACCTGCAGCATCATCGGCAGCAGGAAGGGGATGGCGCCGATACCGGTGCGGAACAGCATCATCGCACTGAACGCGACCCCGAAGCAGGGCAGCCGCATCAGCGTGAAATCCAGCAGCGGCGCGGGATGGCGGCGCGCATGCAGCCAATACCCCACCGCCGCGACCAGGCCGGTCCCGATCAGCGCCTGCGGCAGGCCGGCGGGCAGGATGCCGCGCCCCAGCGTCTCCAACCCGAACATCACGGCGGCCAGCGCAACGCCCGACAGCAGCAGCCCGCGCACGTCGAAGGCGCCGCGCGGCGGTTCACGCACATCCTCGATGAACGCCGACACCAGGAAGAAGCCCAGGATGCCGATCGGAATGTTGATGTTGAACGTCCAGCGCCAGTCCAGATAGGTGACGATGAACCCGCCCACCGGCGGGCCCACCACCGGGCCCAGCAGGGCCGGGGTCGTCAGCCAGGCCATCGCGGCCACAAGCTCGGTCTTCGCCGCCGTGCGCAGCAGCAGCAGCCGCCCCACCGGCACCATCATCGCCCCGCCAAATCCCTGCAGAATGCGGGAGCACACCAGGAATTCCAGGCTCTGCGACCGCCCGCACAGGACCGAGCCCAGGGTGAACACCACGATCGCGGCGCGGAACACGTTGCGCGCGCCATAGCGATCCGCGATCCAGCCGCTGGCCGGGATGAACACCGTCAGGCTGAGCAGATACGACGTCAGCGCGACATTCATCCGCACAGGGTCATAGCCGAACGACTCGGCCATGGTGGGCAGCGCGGTCGCGATCATCGTCGAGTCGATGTTCTGCATGAACAGCGCGCAGGCCACGATCACCGCGGTCAGGCGCGTGCGCCGGCTGGTGGTGATCCGGGCGACGGCGGCACGGGCGGGTGACGGCGTGGGTGGGCCGGCTTCGTCCGACCTGGTTTTGTCCGGCATGATGACAGTTTCCTCCGGTTGACGCCGCGTGACAACGGCCCCGGCCTGGCGTCAGATCGCGCCATGACCAGCACCGGCCCCGACTATCGTCCCCTCTACCGCTCTGTCGTTCCGCGCCTGACCGCCGTCCCGCCGGCGCAACGCGCCGCGTTCCGGGCCCTGCCCCCGGACCGGTCCGACCACGCCGCGGCCTTCGACGCCACGCCCGCGTTCCGTGAAATCGAGGTCGGCGGCGCCGCGCCATCGCCGCACCCCGCGCACACCGTGCGCCTGGCCGCATGGAACCTGGAGCGCTGCCTGTTCCCCGAGGAATCCGCCCGCATCCTGGCCCGCCACCATGTCGCGCTGGCCCTGCTGACCGAGCTCGACATCGGCATGCTGCGCACCGGCCAGGCACACACGATCATGCGCATGGCCGCCACGCTCGGCGCCGGCTACGCGTTCGGGCTGGAGTTCCTGGAACTGGGCCACATGCCGCCGCCCGCCGGCTTCCCGATGCTCGGCACCACCAATACCGAGGGGTTTCACGGCAACGGCTTCGTCAGCACCCTGCCCTTCGCCGACCCCGTGGTCATCCGCCTGGCCGAGGTGGCGCAATGGTTCAACGACGCGCCGGCCGGGCTGGAGCGGCGGATCGGCACCCGCATCGCCGTCGCCGCCACCTTCACCGTCGGGACCGCCCGCTTCGTCGCCTGCTCCGCCCATCTGGAGAGCCTGGGCGGCGGGGCAGGACGGGCCAGGCAGATGGCCGGGCTGCTGGACGCGCTGGACGCCTATGCCGGCGGGCTGCCGGTGGTGATCGGCGGCGACCTGAACGCACTGATCCCGCCCGGGCAGCGTGACCCGGCCATCGAACCGCTGTTCGCCGTGGCCGAGGCGCGCGGCTTCGACTTCACCGCCGCCAACACCGTCGCCCCGACCACCCGCGCCAGCGCGTGGAGCAATCACCGCGGCGACCGGCAACTGGACTGGTTCTGCACACGCGGGATGCGGGCCGGCGATCCCGCCATCGTGCCGGCCATCGGCGCGGATGCGGATATCCTGAGCGATCACGAAATGATCATCGTCACCCTGGACCTGTCCTGACCGCCTGTTGACTTGCGTCAACGCGCACCGGACGCGGGCGTGCCTTGCTGTCGCCGGCAACGGGAGGGTGGGCGATGCCGAAGGTGATCTTGATGCCGGCTACCGGAACCGCGGGAGACGATGCCGTCTTCGCGACCGGGCTCGCGGTGGCGCGTCTGTTCGACGGGCACCTGACGGCGCTGCATGTGCGCCCCGATGTGCGGCGGGAGATCGCGTCGCTGGCCGCCGCCGACATGGGCGTGACCGCCGGGCTGGACGCCACCATGACCCGCATGGAACAGGAAGCCGAGGCGCGGGAGACCGCCGCCGTCGCCACCTGGGGGCGCTTCTGCCAGGCGGGCGGCGTGACCGGCACCGATTCGCCCGGCCCTGCCGGCGTGACCGGGCAATGGGAAGCCGAGATGGGCTCGGAAGCCGACTGGCTGGCCGAGTATGGACGCGCGTCGGACGTGATCGTGGTGGGCCGCCAGCGCGAAAGCGGGATCGTCGCCATGGATGTGCTGGAAGCCGCGCTGATGGACACCGGCAAGCCGGTCGTGATCGCACCCGATGCGCCACCCGCGCCGCTGACCGGTACCGTGGCCATCGCCTGGAAGGACACCCGCGAGGCCGCCAAGGCGGTGTCCGCCGCCCTGCCGTTCATCGGCAAGGCGGCGCGGGTCGTCCTGTTCACCGTGCAGGAATCATCCGACGGCGATGGCGACCGCTCGGCCTTGCGCGTGGCCCGCGCATTGCGCTGGCACACCGGCGACGTGGAGGTGCGAACTCTGCGCCAGTCGGGCGACTCGCCGGTCGCGACGCTGCTGGCCGCAACCGCGGACGCGAAGGCGACCCTGCTGGTGATGGGCGGCTATGGCCACACGCGGCTGCGCGAGGCGGTCTTCGGCGGCTTCACCCGCGCCGTCCTGGAACGCGCCCCGCTGCCGGTCCTGATGGCCCACTGAACGCCGGATAGGTCCTGCCCGGCGCGCGTGCACATCCCTGGGGTCACGCGCGACGCCGCCCGGCCGTCAGTTCGGATCCCCGATCGGCGGCAGCAGCGCCGCCAGATAGGATACCGGATTCGTCAGCAGGGTCCGCGCCGTCTCCATGTCCTGCTCCCGCCCTTCCGAGGCCGGACAGGCGCTGCGCAGCGCGACGATCCGCGCCGGCGTCAGCGGCGCTCGCGCCAGCCGGTGCGCCACCAGTTCCCGCTCCATCGGCTGCGTGCCGCCGGCCAGCACGGCCATGGTGCGCTTCAGCACATCCTGGCCCTTGCTGGTGCAGACCTGCGGCAGCACGCCCAACCCCTGGATCGGCCAGCCCAGCGGCGCCAGCACGCGGCTCCAGGTCACGAACAGCTCTCCGCCATCGGGCAGCGGATCGATCGTCTGCACCAGGCCCTTGCCCAGCGTGGAGCTGCCCACCACCACCGCCCGCCCGCGATCGGCCAGGGCGGCGGCCAGGATCTCGGCGGCGCTCGCGGTGCGGCCATCGACGATCACCACCACCGGCGTGTCCTGCCCCAGCTCTCCGGTCGTGGACCGCCAGATGAAATTGGCCTCTGGCGCACGCCCCGCCGTGATCGCCACCACGCCCGGCGGCAACAGGATATCCGCCGCCGAGACCGCCTGGCGCAGCAGCCCGCCGCGATTGCCGCGCAGGTCCAGCACGATGCCCAGCGGCGGGCGCGGCGCCGCCAGCCCCTCGTTCAATGCCAGGGCCAGGTGCGAGTCGGTCGTGCGGCTGAACCCGGTGACGCGGATGATCAGGATGTTCGCCATCCGATCCGCGAAAACAGTTTCCGGTGGAACCATCTCGCGCACCATCTCGGCCTCGCGCACCCGCCCGTCCCGTCCGCGCCAGCCCAGCACCACCGAGGTATCCTCGGGCCCGTCCAGCAGTGCCGCGGCGGCGCGCGCATCCATGCCCCGCAATGACTTGCGGTCGATCGCAATGATTGCGTCTCCGACCCGAACGCCGGCCGCCGCCGCCGGGCTTTCGCGGATGACCGCCTGCGCGATCACCGCCGCCCCCTGCTGCGCCAGCGTGATCCCCAGCCCCGCCCGCCCAGTACGACGCGCACGGTCGTCGCCCGCCTCCTCGGGCGCGACATAGCGGGAATACGGGTCCATGTGATTGAACAGCTCGTCGAAGAACGCCTGCACCACGCCCTCGCTGCCCATCTTGCGCACCGCGGCGGAGTAGTTGTTCGCCGCCACCGCCATCACCGCGGCCGTGTTGGCCCACGCCACCGGATTGTCGTCCTTGGGCGCCGGCGCCTCGAACACCACGCGCGACTGCGCAACCAGGCGCAGCTTGCCATCCTGCAGCGTGGTCGTCAGCGCCGGGTCCAGCGCCGACAGGCCACGCAGGCCCCAGATGGTCATTTGCGATACCGGAACGGCTTCCAGCGTGCGCGGTGCCATGAAGGCCAGCGCTTCGGCATAGACCGATGTCACCAGCCGCGGATCGAATCCCACCGCCGCCGCGGTCTGCGCATGGGCACGCGTGACCAGCAG
>CAYZKM010000347.1:0-5621 GCA_964478525.1 uncultured Bifidobacterium sp. | reverse complement strand
GGGTTGGGCGGGTTGGCGCCGTAGCCGATCAGGTCGCGATCCATGGCGGGCTCCTGGGGTGGGGAGGGCGGGGATAGGCCGGCTACAGGACGGGAAACAGGCCGGGAAACAGGACCTCGGCGGCCGACAGCGGAAAGCGGAGGGAGACCGGGGCCTTGGGCGTGTCGGAGCCGAGAATGCCGTCGCGTACCAGGGCGCCGAGAAGGTCGCGGGCGGTGCGTTCGCGCAGGCCGGTGACGCGCGCCACCTCGCCGCGGGGTAACTCGCCGCGCAGCAGCACCTGCTCCAGCAGGGCGAATGCCTCGGCCCGGCCGCTGCGCTGTTCGGCATACAGGCGCAGCCGGCCCAGCAGATGGTCGAGGTCGAACAGCCGCGCCATGAAGCCGACCTGATCGAGGCAGACCTTGAGGAACCAGGCCGTGAATCCGGCCAGCGCCGAGCGGGAGAGGTTGCCGCGCCCGTCGAGATCGCCCTGACGCGGCGAATCGGCATGGTCCATCATCGCCTTGTATTCGCTCCGGCTCTCAAGCCCTCGCGCCAGGCCACGAGAGACCGACCACAGCCCGTGCGCGGCGATGCCCGCCTGCCAGGCCATCGCGTGGCTCATGAGGCGGCTGACGCGCCCGTTCCCGTCCAGGAATGGGTGGATGTAGTTCAGCCGGTGGTGCGCCGCCGCCATCGCCATGATGCGGCTGCCGACGCCCAGCGGGGCGAAGCGGTAGCGGGTTTCGAAATGCGCCATGAAGGCGGGGACCGCGCCGGCGGATGGCGGGATATGCCGCCCGACCGAGACATTCTGCCCGTCCCCCGCGCGGAATGCCCCCGGTTGCATCCGCACTTGCCGATCACCATCGCCGCCCACCAGCAGCATCTGGTCAGGAGCGTCCTGGTAGAAGGATCGGTGCAGTTCCTGGATGAAGTCGATCGAGGCGGGTTCGGGCAGCGTGCCGTCCATCGCCTGCCGATCGATGGCGCGTTGCAGGCGGATATGCGCCCGCGCCTCGATCTGCAGGTTGCGCCGGGGGGTCTCGCCCGCCATGTCGTCATGCATGGCGCGCTCGATGTCGCGGGGCAGCGTGTTGTGGCCCTCGATCAGGTTGGAATAATAGCAGTTCATCACCCGCACGAGGTCGGCGAGCCCGGCGGCGGAGCGCGGCACGAGGCGGGCGCCCAGGGCATGGGCGGCACCCGACAGGGCGGCGACCAGATCGACGACCTCGGCCGTGGGTGGGTCGAGATGGCATGGTTCGATACGCGACGGGGCTTCCGGCGGGAGGGTCATTGCCGATCTTTCGACGGGACAGTCGGTTATAATACATACATCTTTGGTGTATCGGAGGGTTAAATCCGCCGATCTTCGCGCCGATCCCGAATCCCACCCCAACCATCTGAAATCCCGCCCAATTCCCGCACCCGGCCGGCTTTCCCCCGCCGATCCCGCCATGCCGCATTGACCTTTCCCGGCCCGCCGCCGAAAAGCCCGCCGATGTCGGACACCGCCGCCCCCTGGATTCTCACCGAGGGCCTCGCCGGCCTGCAGGCCCAGGCGCTCGGCCTGGCCGAGGCAGCCGGCCTGGCCCCGGACCTGCGCGTGCTGACGCCGGCATTCCCGTGGAACCGCGTCCCGGCCCGGTTCTGGCCCAACCCGCTTCGCGTGGCCGCCGACGCGGTGCGCCCGCCTGTCCCCGGCCTGCTGATCGGTTGCGGCGGCAAGTCCGCCGTGGTGCTGGCCGCCCTGCGCCAGCCCGGCCGCCGCCTGGTGCAGATCCAGCATCCGCGCATCGACCCCGCCCGCTTCGACCTGGTCGTGGTCAACACGCATGACGGGCTGACCGGACCCAACGTCATCGTCACCCGCACCGCCCTGCACCGCGTCACGCCCGAGCGGCTGGCGCGGGAAGCGGCGCTGTGGCGGGACAGGCTGGCGCCGTATCGCCGCCCGCTGGTCGCCGTGCTGCTGGGTGGCAGCAACGGCCGCTATCGCCTGGACGCCGCCATCGCCGGCCGCCTGGCCGCCGACCTGGTCGCCATGGCACAGCGCGACAAGGTCGGCATCGTGGTCACGCCATCCCGCCGCACCGACCCCGCGGTCACGCACATCCTGCGCGACGCGCTGGCGCCCATCGGCGGCTGGGTCTGGGATTTTACCGGCGACAACCCATACTTCGGCATGCTTGCCCTGGCCGATGCGGTGATCGTCACGCAGGACAGCGTGTCGATGATCTCGGAAGCCGCGGCCACCGCCGCACCGGTCCTGTTCGTCCCGCTGCCCGGCAAGTCCAGCCGGCAGGGGCTGTTCCTGCAGACCATGGTGGACGCCGGCCGCATCCGGCCGTTCGAGGGCCGCTACGCGCCCTGGCCGGTGACGCCGCTGAACGATACACCCGAGGCCGCGGCCGAGATGCGCCGCCGCCTTTCGCTTTGAACCCGAGGGTCCATGCTGCAGATCCAGACTTTCGATGCCCGCGCCGGGGGGAACGTCATCTACAAGGCGCTCGCCCACCCGCTGGCGGCCGAGGCCTTCGTCCGCCTCGCCGCCCGCCTGGACGGCCCGATCGCGGTCTATGACCCCGAGGGCATCGCCGATGCCTTGCTGGCGATGTATCCGATCCCTATCGCCGGACTGTTCGTCCACGACGTCGCCCTGGTCGGGCAGACCCGCGCCGGCCTGGTCGCGCAGCCGCTGACCGCGCTGCCCGCCAGCGGGGCGCGCACCGTGCTGATCGCGGCTTTCGATGCCGCCCGCATCGCCGCGCGCATCGCCCATCTGGTGCCGCCCGGCGCCAATGTGCTGACGCTGGACGAGATGCGCCTGCCGCCGGCGCTGCTGAGCAACCCCGGGCGGTATCTCGACAGGCTGAACTTCGCGACCAACTTCGCCTTCTTCCGCGACGCCGCCGGCATGTCGACGCGGCTGGTCTCGGCCAATTACTGGGCGTCCCACGGCGCCGGCCCGGTGCGGCTGTGGCTGCGCCTGTTCGACGGCGACGGCGCGATCCTGGCGACATGGGAACAGGCGCTGCCCGCCGGCCCGGGCGGCTATGCCATCGACAGCCGGCAGGTGCGACAGCGCTTCGGATTGGGTCCGTTCACCGGGCAGTTGTTCATGCACGCCATCGGCGCGGCCGGGCACGACGTGGTGAAATACGCGCTGGACACCTATGCCAGCGACAATGGCGCCTCGCTGTCCTGCACGCATGACGCCAACGCCTGGCCATCCGATCGCTTCGCCGGCCTGCCCGCCCCGCGCGCCGACGAAACCGTGACGCTGTGGCTGCAGAACAGCCACGCCGTGCCGATCCCCGCCGGCACCGTGCAATTGGATCGCATGGGGGCCGAGACGCCCGTGGCCTATGACCAGGATGTCGGCCCGTTCGCCACCGTGGCACTGGATGTCGCCAATTTCCTGCCCGGCCTGCGCTGGCCGGCGCAGATCGAACTGCGGGCCGGCCGCCATGTCGTGCGCCCGCGCTACGAGGTGACGCGCAACGCCCGCATCCGCATCGCGCACGTGAATGTGGAACGCGACAATCTGCGCCCCGACCCGGCCATCCCGACCCTGCCGCCGGCGATGGGGCGCGGCTACTTGCTGCCATTCCCGATCCTGCCCAAGGCGCGGTTCCGCAGCGTCGTGCAGCCCACGCCGATGGCCACCACACAGACCACCCTGCCGATCCGGCTGGACGTGTTCGACCGCGCCGGGCGCAAGGTGCATGACCGGTTCCTCGGCTGCCTGCCGCGCAACCACGACCTGGCGCTGGATTTCGACGACCTGGACCTGGAGGCCGGCCACGCGGAATTGGCCTATGACTTCCGCGATGGCGGGGATGCCGATGGCTGGCTGCACGCGCTGTTCCGGTACGAGGACCGGACGTCGGGCCATGAAGCGGAGTCCAGCTTCGGCGCCCACATCTTCAACACGGCCATGACCTGGAAAGACGAGCCGCAATCCTATTCCGGACCGCCGCCGGGCCTGTCGACGCGGCTGTTCCTGAAGCTGGGGGACGGGCGAGCGCACAGTTTCGCGGTGTTGATCTATCCGGCGTCCGGGCCGTGGCACCCGATGTCGTCGACCAGCCTGCAACTGCATGATTCGGCGGGCCGGATGATGGCCGAAGCGCCGCTAGCGATCCCCTGCTCCGGGTCGGCCATGGTGTTCCCGCACGAAACCTTCGACCCCGCCACGCTGCGTGCCGCGGGTCCCGGCGGATATGTGCTGGTCCGCGATCCCGGCTGCCGGCTGTTCGGCTACCACGGTCTGATGGATCAGGCGGGCGGATTCTCCCTGGACCACATGTTCGGATTCTAGCCGGCGCGCGTGGCGTGGTATGAAGACGTAATCCACGAAACTGCCTGAGGGAACGAACGCCATGCCACCGCTCGACAAATACTACGACTACTCCCAGTACGAAGGCCTGAAGGTCGAGAAGCAGGACAAGGTGATGACCATCACCCTGAACGAGCCCGAGGCGATGAACGCCTTCTCGATGCCGATGCACTACAGCTTCTCCCGCATCTGGGAGGATGTGCAGGACGACCCCGAGGTCAATGTCGTTGTATTGACAGGCGCCGGGCGCGCCTTCTCGGCGGGCGGCAACGTCATCGCCATGCAGCAGAAGATCGACAACCCGGCACTGTGGGACGCCACCAGCGCGCCCGAGGCCAAGCGCATCATCTTCCGCATGCTGGAATGCGACAAGCCGATCATCGCCCGCGTCAACGGCCACGCCGTCGGGCTGGGCGCGACGGTGGCGCTGATGTGCGATATCATCATCGCCGCCGACACCGCCAGGATCGGCGACCCGCATGTGAACGCGGGCCTGGTGGCGGGCGATGGCGGGGCGATGATGTGGCCGCAGCTGATCGGCTTCGCCCGCGCCAAGGAATACCTGTTCACCGGTGACCTGATGCCAGCGGCCGAGGCGCATCGCATGGGGCTGATCAACCATGTCGTGCCGCCAGAGGAGCTGGACGAAAAGGTCTATGCACTCGCCAACCGTCTCGCCGCCGGGGCAATGAAGTCGATCCGCTGGACCAAGCAGGTGATCAACATCCCGCTGCGCCAGATCGCGCATTCGACGATGGACCTCAGCATCGGGCTGGAAACCCAGTCCAACCTGTCGAAGGACCACCAGGAAGCGGTGAACGCCTTCCGCGAGAAGCGGAAGGCCAAATTCACCGGCGAGTAGCCGCCCGCAAGGGCGGGTTTCGCCCCGCCCTACGCCGCCTTCACCCCCGCGATGAACCGCTCGGCTTCCTCGTGCAGCCGGTCCGCCTGCCGCGACAATCCGGCCGAAGCACCGAGCACCTGCGACGCCGCAGCCCCGGTGTCGTTCGCGCCACGGCTGACATCGAGGATCGTATCGGTCACCGCGCGGGTGCCAAGCGCGGCCTGCTGCACGTTGCGAGCGATCTCGGTGGTGGCAGAACCCTGCTCCTCGACGGCCGCGGCGATCGACCCGAACGTTGCGGTCAATTCGCCGATGATGCCGGCGATCCCATTGATCGCCAGGGCAGCATCGCGCGTCGCAGTCTGGATCTCATTGATCTGCCGCCCGATATCCTCGGTCGCCCGCGTCGTCTGCTCGGCCAGGCTCTTGACCTCGCTCGCGACCACGGCA
>CAYZKM010000346.1:0-5631 GCA_964478525.1 uncultured Bifidobacterium sp. | reverse complement strand
TGCAGAACATGCGCCGCATCCTGGACAACAAGGAGATCGTCGGCCTGTTCTGCCCCTCGGGCAGCGGGCCCACGCTGGCGGTCATCGACATGATCACCGCGGACGGGCGCCCGGCGATGAACCCGCAGGCGCAGACGCCGACCGTGATCTATCCGGGCGGACCCGGCAGCAAGCCGCGGCCCAACGTGTATACGTTCTCGATCCAAAACGATATCGAGGCGAACTTCATGGCCGCCATCCTGGCCAGGAAATTCACCCGCGTCGGCCTGCTGAACGAGAGCACCGGCTATGGCAAGACCGGCGGCGAGCTGGTGAAGGCCGGCATCCAGAAGCTGAACAAGGATGCTGTCGTTACCCACGAAAGCTACAACCAGAAGGACCAGGACATGACCGCCCAGCTGGTGCGCATGCAGCGCGCCCGGTCCGAGGCGCTGATGGTCGTGGGCCTGGGCGCCGACATGGCGGTGATCCGCAAGAACATGGTGCGGATGAACATGACCATCCCGCTGTATGTCTCGGCCGGTGGCTTCTCGCCACCCTATGTCGAAGGTGTGGGCGACCTGGCGCTGGGCACCAAGGGGTCGCAGTTCCGCAAGATCGCGACCGTGCCGCCGGCGCCCGAGGTGGCGGAATTCCTGAACGCCTACAAGGCGAAGCACGGCACCGACCGGCTGTGGGGCGGCGATCCGGCGGTGCCGTCGCCGTCGATGGGCGGGACGGTGGCGGGCGGCTTCGACGGGATGATGGTGATGGCCGATGCCTGGCGCCGCGCCGGGTCGACCGACGCGGCCGCGACCATCAAGGCGATGGACGCGACCAAGGGCCTGGTCGGGGTGAACTGCACCTATGAATTCACGCCCGAGAAGCATCACGCGATCGAGGTCGGCGACCTCGCGACCTATGAATATGCCAAGGTCGACGGCCGCCTGACACTTGTGCAGACGAACCTCTAGGCGGCTCCGATGGAAGACTTCCTGACGCTGCTCCTGGCCGGGATCAGCGTGGGGGCGGTCTATGGCCTGATCGCCATCGGCCTGAACCTGACGTTCTGGACCACGAAGACGATGAATTTCGGCCAGGGCTCGGTGATGATGCTGTGCGCGATGCTGACCGCCACGCTGATCGCCCAGGGCTGGGCGCAGGCCCTCGCGATCCTCGCCGCGCTCGGCGTCATCGTCGTGCTGATGGTGTTCACCGAGACCTATACCGTGCGCCCCGCCCTGAAGATCGAGGGCAGCATGGGATGGGCGGTGTCGACCCTGGGCGTCGGGATCGTGCTGCAGGGCATCGCCTCGCTGTGGTTCGGATCACAGGCGCTGGCGTTTCCCGACATCATCTTCTCGGCCATCGACGATGTCGTCGTCTTCGGCGTGCATGTCTCGCTGCAATACCTCGCGGTGCTGGTGCTGGCGCTGGCCCTGGTGATCGCGTTCGAGCTGCTGGTCCGCGGCACGGTGTGGGGACGCGCGATGCGGGCGGTGTCGATGGATGCCGACCTCGCCTCGGTGATCGGGATTCCCGTGCGGGTGATCGTGCTGGGCTCGTATATCGGCTCGGGCATCCTGGCCGGGATCTCGGGCATCCTGGTCGCGCAGATCGGCGGCACGGTGGACCCGGCCTTCGGGTTCGAGCTGGTGATCTTCGGCTTCGTCGCCGCCGTGCTGGGCGGGATGGGCAGCACCACCGGCGCACTGGCGGGCGGCATCGTCGCCGGCGTGCTGCAGCAGATGGTAGGCGGGTATATCTCCTCGGCCGCGCAGCACGGCATGGCCTTCGCCCTGCTGATCGTCATCCTGGTGGTCCGCCCACAAGGCCTGTTCGGCCAGCGGGAGATCGTGAAGGTATGACCGCGATCCGCACCGCGCTGACGCGGCTGTTCACCCATCCGCTGTTCATCCTGGCCGCCATCGCCGCGCTGTTCTTCGGATCGGCGTTCCTGGCCAGCGGCACCGTGGCGATCCTGGGCTTTCTGATGCTGAACATCATGCTGGCCCAGAGCATGAACCTGCTGACCGGCGTGGCCGGGCAGATCTCGCTGGGCCATGCCGGGTTCTACGGCATGGGCGCCTATGCGTCGGGCATCCTGATGAAGACCGCCGGCCTGCCCTTCGTGGTCTCCGTGCCCTGCGCGGCGGCGATCGGCGCGCTGACCGGGTATCTGCTGTCGTTCCCCGCCGGGCGGGTGCGCGAATTCTACCTGGCCATGATGACCCTGGCCTTCGGCCTGATCTTCCGCGAGGTCGTGCGCGAATGGGACGGGCTGACCGGCGGGGCGGTCGGGCTGTCGGGCGTGCCGTCCACCACGCTGCGCAACCTGCATGTCTTTGGCGTCACGCTCGATTCGCTGGACTATTTCCGCCTGGTGCTGATCGTCACCGCGGTGGTGATGTGGCTGGTCCACAACTTCATCCAAAGCCGCTATGGGCGTGCCTTCTACGCGATCCATGCATCCGAGGTCGCGGCCGGCTGCCTGGGCATTCCGCGCGCCGGCACCAAGCGGATGGCCTATACGCTGGGCGCCGGCATGGCCGGGCTGGCGGGCGGGCTGTACGCCCACATGATCGGCTATCTGGGCCCGGAAAGCTTCGACCTCGCCCGCTCGATCGAGGTGCTGGTGACCACCGTCGTCGGTGGGCTGGGATCGATGGCCGGGCAGATCATGTCGGCGGTCGTGTTCACCTTCCTGCCCGAGAAGCTGCAGGTCTTCGCGCAGTACCAGTTCATCGTCTATGGCCTGATCCTGGCCTTCACGCTGATCCTGCTGCCGCGCGGGCTGGCCGGGCTGCTGCTGCTGCCGCCACGCTTCATCAAGCCGGCCAGCCTGAAACAGGTCGCACCCGACGCCGTGGCCATCCGCCCGGTGCAGGCAGAGCGGGATGCCGGGCTGGTGGTGACGGATGTGACCATGCGCTTCGGCGGGCTGACGGCGGTGGACAACGTGTCGCTGCAGCTGCGCCCCGGGCGGATCACCGCGCTGATCGGGCCGAACGGGTCGGGCAAGAGCACGCTGGTGAACGTGGTGTCCGGCATCTACCAGCCGACCGCCGGGACGGTGCGCTTCTTCGGCCAGTCCATCACCGGGCTGGACGACCATCGCATCGCCGCCGCGGGGCTGCTGCGCACCTTCCAGGACCCCAGGCTGGTGCCGCGCTTCACGGTGCGGGAGAACCTGCTGCTGGGCGCGCATCGGCGCTACCGGTCCTGGGGCCTGGCGGCGACGCTGAACCTGCCATCCGCGGCGCGCGAGGAAGCCGCGTTCCTGGCAACCGTCGATGCCGTGACGCGCATGGCCGGCATCGCCGATGTCGCCGACCAGCCGCTGGAGAGCCTGCCCTACGGGTATCGCCGCCTGGTCGAGGTGGGGCGGGCGCTGCTGGCCGAACCGCGCGCGATTCTGCTGGACGAGCCGGCCGCCGGCCTGTCGGAAGCCGAAATGGCGCTGCTGGCGCGGATGATCCGGGCGATGAAGGATGCCGGGCTGATGGTGCTGCTGATCGAGCACCACATGGATTTCGTGGCCGAGCTGGTCGACGATGTCGTGGTGCTGGACAGCGGCCGTGTGATCTATCACGGCGACATCCTGGGCATGCGCCAGAGCCCGGCCGTGATCGAGGCCTATCTCGGAACCGCCGAGGAGACGGCCCATGCTTGAGATCAAGAACCTGGTCGTCAGCTATGGCGCGGTGGAGGCGGTGCGCGGCGTGAGCCTGACCGCCGCGCCGGGGGCGATCACCGCGATCGTCGGGGCCAACGGCGCCGGGAAATCATCGCTGCTGCGCGCGATCACCGGGCTGGCACCGATCCGGGGCGGGCAGGTGCTGCTGGACGGGACGGATATCACGCGTATCCCGCCGTCGCGGCGCGCGCAGATGGGGCTGGCGCATGCGATGGAGGGCCGGCGCATCTTCCGCCACCTGGCCGTGGAGGAGAATCTGCAGCTGGCCTGGCAGTTCGGGCGGCGGCGCAACCAATGGGCGGATGCGCTGGAGCGGGTGTTCCGGACGTTTCCGATCCTGAAGGAAAAGCGCCGCACGCAGGCCGGGCTGCTGAGCGGGGGGCAGCAGCAGATGCTGATCGTATCAGCGGCAACCATCTGCAATCCGTCCTATCTGCTGCTGGACGAGCCGTCGCTGGGCCTGGCGCCGATCATCGTGCAGGAGATCTATGCGTTCTTCACGGAACGCTGCCGCGAGGACGGCACCACGGTGCTGCTGGCCGAGCAGATGGCGGCGATGGCATTGAAGGTGTCGGCGCATGGGTATGTGCTGCGCCAGGGCCGGGTTGTGCAGGACGGCCCGTCGCGGCAGCTGATCGACAGCGGGCTGATCGCGGCGTTGTCGTCGGCATATCTGTAGAGACAGATGTCGTGAGAGGTGTGCCGGCTTGCGGCGAACCCGGTCGCGGCTTCAGATGGTTGGGGCAGCGTGACCGGAGGGTGCGGCATGCGTATCAGCGAGGACCAGTACTACCAACGGCTTTGGGCGGCGAAACCGGCGACGGTGAAGCCGCTGCAGGCGTTTCTGGTGAAGGCCGAGGCGCTTGGTGTCCGCCCGGAATTCCTGGACGGATTGAACCTGCGATACCGAAACCCGGCAGGGGGGGCGCTGAACCTGGGCGCGATCAACACGAGCGGTGGCGTGGATACCCTGTTTTTCGCTGATCAGTCGAGGTGGCGATACAACGAAGCACTGGCCCTTGGCATCGGGGGAACGGTCAAGGAAGCCAGGAATCGCGCATCGTATGTGAAGACAGCAGCGGGGAAACGGCCCACCTTGGCCGACCTTCTGCCGCAGCATGAGCAGATGTGGCTGGACGCCATGTCCGCCTTCATCGAGGCGTTCGATCGCGGGCAGGGCGCGGCCTCGCCCGATACCCCGGGGTAGGGATCACCGGGCCTGTCAGGGGCGGGACATCAAAGACCCTGTTGACCCGCGCCGCATGTCCCACTACACACCCGGCCACGGCGCTGATCGGGCGTAGCTCAGCGGTAGAGCAATCGGCTGTTAACCGATTGGTCGTAGGTTCGAATCCTACCGCCCGAGCCATTTCAGATCGGAACTGCGAACGCCGTGCGCCGCAGTTTCCACTCCAGGCTTTCCTCCAGACGCCACAAGCGTCTGGAGGAGCCGGGCTCTCGATCCCACTATCCGGATTTCGTCGGTTCCCACCTCGGCGCGCTGTACGAGTTGCTGGATGTAGTTCCGCCGGAAGGAACCGTCGGCATCCCGCATGCGGTCCTTTGCCGCCGCCGCAAAGGTCAGAAGCGCCTCGGGCGTAATTTCGATTCTCTCCCCTCGGCGACCTTCCGCCCGTTCGACATCGGCCTGGGCCGAATCCCGAATCCGCTTCAGCTCAGCGATCCGACCCTTAAGGTTCGAATCGGTCAGATCGGCCAGCCCAGCCTCAATGGCCTCATAGAGGCGTGTCAGCCTGTTCTCTGCATCCAGGGCGTTCCGCTTGAGGGTCACGATACGGCCTGTCTCGCGTTCTGCCGCGTCGTCCCGCCGCTTCAGAAGCGCGCCGAGCGCCTCCTCGGTATCCATCCGGTAACAGCCGCCTTGGCGTGACGGCCCTGAATGTGGCGAGGGTAGGACCTTAAAGCGCACGTTAAGGTCGACGTTAAAGCCATGT
>CAYZKM010000345.1:0-5666 GCA_964478525.1 uncultured Bifidobacterium sp. | reverse complement strand
GGTTCAGCTGATAGACCTGCCCATCCCTGGCCTTGTAGACCAGACGGACGGTCTGGGCCTTGATGGTGATGCCGCGCTCGCGCTCCAGCTCCATGTTGTCCAGGACCTGGTTGGTCATCTCCCGGTCCGACAACGCGCCGGTCGCCTGGATCAGCCGGTCGGCCAGCGTCGACTTGCCGTGGTCGATATGCGCGATGATCGAGAAATTGCGGATATGGTCGATCGGGGTATCGGTCATGGGGGCGGTGAGGGACCTGCATCATGCCGGGCGGGGTTCGCCCAGGCGCTCGGCCCGAGAGATAGAGCGTCCGGGCCGGAATGTCATCCGCGACAGTGCATCCGGCGGCGGGACCGGCCAAAATCCGGCCGGACCGGCTGTATGCGATCATGAACCGGGGCAAGGAAATGCCGGACGAATAGGTCCGGCACCCATCCGTCACGCCCGCCCGAACACCCCCTGCCGCAGCAGCACCGCGGCATCTCGCGGCTCCACCGCCAGGGTCGGCCGATCCGGCGAAACGTCATACCGCCGCCCCGTCACCGGCCCCATCACGCGCGCCGCGCCGCGTCCCAGATACCGCAGCGTCACCGCCGCGGATCGCCCGACCACCGCCCCGACCGCCACCTCGGCCGCCGGGGCGGGCGGGGTCCGCATCTCGGCCGCCACCGCGGCCGCCACCGCAACGGGCGCCGCAACGGGCGCCAGGGCGGGTTGCGACGCCATCCGATAGGCCATCCGGCCCCTACCGCAGCACATCGTCATGGTCCTCCATCGGTTGCACGAACATCTCGGGCGGGCTGGTCGCCTGCTCCAGCAGGCAGGCGCCGCCCGACACGGCCAGCCAGGTCAGCACCCAGCTCGCCGGGTCGGACGCCACCAGGAACGCCGCCACCGCCGCCACCCACAGACTGAGGCAATGGAAGCAGTCCATCAGGCCTCCCAGCGGCCCCTCGCCCAGCCAGCGGCGCACCCGCAGGATCGCCGCGCCAGGCCCATCCTCGCTGGCCAGCAGATGGCTGACCCGCCAGGTCGCCAGCACCGCCAGGCCGAAGCGCACCACGAAATCCTCGGTCACGATTCACCTCGTCACACCGGTCGGGGGCGCCCGCCATGGACGCCCCTGCCTCGGTCTCAATGCCCGCAGATGCAGAACGTCAGCGAGTTCGGCGCCGGCGAGCGGTCGACCAGCCCCGTGGTCTGCCCCGGACGCGTCGTCAGCGTCGCGGTGTAGGAGCAGGGCTGCCATCCGCTGGTGTTCTCGACGATCGTGCCGGACCCGCCGCGTGCCGAGACGGTCACGCCAGGCCCGCTGACCAGCGGGGTGATGTCACCCGGCGCCGAAGCCGCGCAGCTGCTGATCACCAGCGACCAGGCGCCGGCATCCAGCTCGGCATGGTCCACCGTGAACTGCACCGACAGGGTGGCATCGATCGGGGTGCAGCAATCGGTGCCGAACTCCTCGAACCACAGCTCGTTCACCTCGTCCCAGTTGTTGATATGGATGCGGGACAGGGCGTTCGAGTAGTCGGCCGTCGTGCCGGGCGGGTAGGTCGTGACGCGCGTCGCCTCGAACGTGATCGAGATATCCGTCCCGTTTCGCTGCGTCGCCGCCGGTACCGCGGTGCCGGCCGGAACGCCGGGCAGCGGCGGGCCGCCCGCCAGCGCCGCCACCTTCTTCGTATCGAAGCCCAGCAGGGTCTGGAACCCGCCGCCGATGGCATCGGGGTCGACCACCACCCAGCCCAGCGCGTCCGGTTCGATGTAATGCGCCGACGGCCCGTACCACGCCGCGCCCGCCAGGGGCGGGATCGGATCGGGTGGCGTCGGGGCGGACGCGACATAGACCGACTGGAACGTCGTCACCAGCGCCGCCCCCGCAACCCCGCCGACATTCTGCGGCCAGTTGATCAGCCGCGTGCCAGCCAGCACCGGGCTGACCAGGTTGCCGGTGATGGGCGTTCCCGCCCCGCCACCCACCGCGTACAGGAACCGGTATTTCATCGCGATGCCCGGAGACGTCGGGGATTCCACCGGGCAGAACCCGCCCAGTTGCAGCCGGTCCCAGAACGCGAAGCGGGGTCCGCCACCATAGGACAGGCTGGCGGGCGGCAATGCCTTGTTGGTCTTGCCGGTCACCGGATCGATGTCGGAATAGATGTCGAAATACCCGACGGTGGTGAACCAGGGCTGCAGGGTCGGGTTCTGGCAGATGCAGATGCAGAACTCGAAGCAGGTGACCGAGCACACCCAGGCACAGAGTTGCAGACAATAGGGACCCAGCCGGTATCGCGCGACGATCTCGGCATAGGCCTTGGGATCCCGGTTGCGCGCCGCCTGCACCAGATCGCCCAGCGCCTTCGGCTGCGCGGCAAGCTGGCGCAGCGCCAGGGCGAATTGCCGAGCCTCGTCGATGGCGAGGGCCCCGGTCAGGACGGGGATGGGGCGGAGGCATAGTTCGCGGCAAACCCAGTGGCAGCGCCAGACGCACAGGAACTCACAGATGATGTGGCAATGCGTGGTGAAGCCGGCCTGTTCCAGCGCGGTGCGTGCGGTGACGCAGTCCAGCGTCGTGATCGCCTTGCCGACCGCGGCGAAGGCCCGCTCATGTGCCGCGAGGGTCGCCACCACCTTGGCCGCCGCGCGCACGTCGGTCAGCGCATCGGCGTGCAGGATGGGGCCGTTGGTGCAGACCAGCTCGCAGATGCGGCGGGATGCGATGGCGCAGATCCATTGGCACAGCAGGTGGCACCGCCCGGCCAGGCCGAGTTCATTGATCACCACCTGGAACTCTCGTCCATCCCCGCACATCACCGCGTCGACCGCGCGGCGCAGCGCCGCGTCGTTGGCCGAGAGTTTCGCGATGGCGTCGGCAAACTGCCGCAGGGTCGGGATCTCGGCCTTCTCGGGTGGCGGGCCGCAGACCTCGATGCAGCGCAGGACGCACAGCTTGATGCGCACCCATTCGCAGATCAGGTCGCAGCGCGACAGCATGTCCACCCGGTCGAGCACCCAGCGGAAGGCGTTGGGATCGCGTGCCTCGAACGCCGCGACCACGGCCGAGAAGCCGCCGGGGTCGGCGGCCAGATGGGAAACGGCGTCGGCCTGCGCGGCCAGCCGGGCGACGGCGCTTTCGTACGATACCAATTGGTTCATGGCGGTGCTCCGTGACGAGAGGAGCGCGGCACGACGGTTCGGGACCGCGCCTCGTTGCAGGAATTGATCCGTGGTCGGACGCGGGCATGGCCAAGGTCCGATCGATTGCTTCCCGTCGGGAAGACCAGGCATTCGCGTGGCATGAAATGACTAGGCGGGGATCGGGGCCGCCTCAGTGAACCGTCTCACAGATACGCATATTTCCCTATTATTCCCGACCTGACTGCAGAAATGCGCAGTCGCCCGATGACGCGGGTCGCGGGTCAGGTCGACAGATAAAGGAAAGTGACCCACCAGATACTGGTGACGATCGCACCAAGCACCATGCCGGTCAGCAGGCACACCAGGCGAGAGGAGGCCTCGTCGTCGATCGAGTTGACGAATTCGTGATCATGTTGATCGCAAACAACCGGAATGCCGGCTTTGGCCGACAACCAGCGAATCGCGTGTCGCATGGATGATCCTCCAATCCTCGCCTCTGGAATCGCAGTGCCGTCCCGGGCTTGCACTGATCCTGTATCGCCTTTTTCGGTCACGCATCATCCATTTGAATGATGTGGACGGGGAATAGGGCTGCCAAACCAACAATTCGACAGAATTTGTTTGCGGATGGGAATTGGACTGGTCAGGATGTCGGGCATCGGATACCGCTATGGACCGGTTCACAGGTCCGAACACAAATTAAAGACGACTGGGAGTCCTTGATCATAATGGCCCGTCTCAGCAACGACGAATTGTCGTCGGTCATCGCCCAGATTTATGATTGCGCACTCGACCCCGCCCAATGGGTACCAACATTGCAGCGCCTGTCTGGCATTTTCGATGCCTGTGCCGGCATCATCGGCAGACAGGGTATCGGTCGGACGACGCCGCAATATGCGTGGGGCGTGTCGCCCGAAGTGATCGATGCCTATCAGCGTGCTTATTTCCGCCTGAATCCCTTGCTGACGATGAACTGGCATTTCGAAGTCGGTGAACCCATCACGGTCGACCGGTTCATGGATCCCGACGACCTGCGCAAGACGAAATTCTATCATGAATTCCTGCAGCCGGCACACTGGTTCGACATGCTCTCGGTGCTGCTGGAGAAATCGGCAGACGACATCTGCATCATCAGCTTCCCCAAGGCCCTCGACGCCCCGGCGCCATCGCAGGACGACCGGGATCTGATCCGGCTGCTTGCACCGCATTTCCGCCGAGCCGTGACCATCCACGACGTACTCAGCCGCAACACGGCGCGCGCCGACGACCTGGCCGCCACGCTGGATCAGCTGCCGACCCCGGTCCTGCTGTTCGATGCAGATGGCACCTGCATCGAGACGAATGCCGCGGCGCGGCACTTCCTGGCGGACTCCGACGTCCTGTACCTGAACGCCGGGCAGCTGCGCGCCCGTGGCGGACAGCTGGACCATCAGCTTGCCACTGTCCTGAACAATGCCCAGGGATCGCGGGACCCGATCGACCAGGCAACAACGACGTTTGCTTTTTCGCAAAATAATGGCCGTTCCTTCGCCGCGCACGTCATGCCGCTGGCCGCGGGGCTGCGCGATCGTATCGGACGAAACGGTTTGGCGGTACGGGCGATGTTCATCCAGCCGGTTGGCGAGACACAGCCCCTGCCAGGCGAGGTACTCGTCAAGCTGTACGGCCTGACCCCGGCGGAAACGCGCCTGATCGCCCTGCTGGGCCAGGGTTGCAGCCTGGAAGAATCGGCCGCCACGCTGGGCATCGCGATGCCAACGGCACGGACCCATCTGCAGCGCATCTTCCAGAAGACCAATACCACCCGCCAGTCGCAGGTCGTGAAACTGGTCATGTCCGCCTTGCCCGGCCCGCCCGGGTAGGAGCACTGAAAGCAAGCTATTCATCCGCACCCGTCGAATATTGATCCCGTCAAGTAATTGCCACGCCACGTAAGGCACGACGCCGTGACAGGTCCGATCGACCAACGGGAGCTGTCGTCGCTGATCGGCGACATCTACGACTGTGCGATCGATGCCTCCCGCTGGGTGCCGACGCTGTAGCGCCTGTCGGCGATGATGGGCAGCCGCGCGGGAACGATCCTGACCCACGGCGAGGGCCGAGTCTCGTTTTCCTATGACTGGGGCACGCCGCCGGAATTCCTGGATGCCTATGTGCGGCAGTTCCTCCGCATAAATCCCTTGCTGACCCTGGGCTGGCACGGCGATGTCGATGAACCCATGAGCCTGGAACGGTTCATGACCCCTGATGAACTGCGCCGGACCGAGTTCTATCGAAATTTCCTGCGTCACCTGGACTGGTTCGACTTCCTGCTCGTCGTTCTGGAGAGGACGGCGACCAGCTTCTCGACCATCAGCTTCGCCCGCGGCGAGGCCGACGGGGCGCCGACGGACGCCCAACGGTCTCAGTTGAAACTTCTTGCCCCGCACCTGCGCCGCGCGGCGATCTTCCATGGGATCCCTGCCCCGCCCGCCCGGCTAGCCCGGATTTCTCACACGTCGCCATCAATCATGCTTGGTGACGGCATCCG
>CAYZKM010000344.1:0-5690 GCA_964478525.1 uncultured Bifidobacterium sp. | reverse complement strand
GGCATCGGCTATCGCGGCGCCGAACCGGCCAGGCCGTTCCCGGCGGATGCGTATTTCGAGCTGCATATCGAGCAGGGGCCGATCCTGGAGCGCGAGGAGAAGCGCATCGGCATCGTGACCGGCGCGCAGGCGCAGGTCTGGTACGACGCGGTGGCGGTTGGACAGGACAGCCATGCCGGCACGACCCCGCCGTCGACCCGCAAGGATGCGCTGGTCTGCGCCGCCCGCATCATCGACCTGGTGGACCGGCTGATGCGCGCCCGCGGCGAGGATGGGCGTGGGACGGTCGGTCAGCTGCTGGTCATTCCCAACAGCCGCAACGTGGTGCCGGGCGAGGTACGGTTCTCGGTCGAGTTCCGCCATCCGGATGTCGCCGAGGTCGATCGCCTGGATGCCGAGTTCACCACGCAGGCGGCGGACATCGCGGCCGCGTGCGGCGTGACGCTGGCGCTGACGACTTTGTTCCGCATCCCCGCCCAGCCGTTTGATCCCGCCTGCATCGACCTGGTGCGGCAGGGCGCGGCGCGGATGGGCTATACGACGCGGGAGATCGTGTCGGGCGCCGGCCACGACGCGGTGTATGTCGCGCGCCATGTGCCGACGGCGATGATCTTCACCCCGTGCAAGGACGGGTTGAGCCATAACGAGCTGGAGAGCATCGCGCCGGAGGAAGCCGAGTCCGGCTGCCAGGTCCTGTTCGAGGCCGTCGTCGCGCGGGCGAACCGCGCGTTGTAGCGCTGCCCTATCCGAAGGCCGGCCAGTCCACCGGCCCGCTGGCATAGCCATAGCGCAGGTTCGACGGCGCTGGCCCGTTCGCGTCGTATTCGGCCTTGAGCCGAGCGAAGCGGTCGGGAGAGGGGCCGATGTCGGTGCGTTTGGTGATGTCGATGTTGTACAGCCTGGCGTTGGTGCCGCCGAAGATCGCGGTCTTCACCGGCCCGGTCGCCGTGCCCAGCGGGGGGAAGCCGTGCTGGCGCTGCATGTCCTCGGGGATTTCCAGCCGGCGCAAGGCCTCGATCTGCCATTGCGGGGACCCGGTCCACACCGCATCGGTGCCCCAGACCACGCGGTCATAGCCCATGCCCTTGCCCATGATGCCCATCATCGCCGCGGTCAGCCGGGGTTCGGCGATGACGCTCTGCGCGAACAGCTGGCCCACATCGGCATAGACATTCGTCACGCCATGTTTCGCGGGGATCTCGGCCAGGTCCGAGACCCATGACACGCGCCCGGTCTTGAGGAACTCGGTCCACCCGTCCTCGGCCCGTCCGCCGCCGGCATGGCGGTAGCCGGCGTGGTAGATCACGAAATTCAGCTGCGGCCAGTCCTTCGCCGCCCGGCCGACATCGGCGACGGTCGCATAGGGCAGCAGATGCGGGAACCTCTCGGCGGTCGAGAGCGAGAACAGGCCCTTGTGGACGCATACGTTGCGGATGCCGTGCTTCACGCACAGCTCGTACGCCTTGTAGGCCAGCGTCTCGTCATCCATTCGCCAGGGATGGCGGGCCAGCTCCTTGTGGGTGTTGTCGCCGACCGTGTAGCCCTTGATCGATTCGGGCTTGCGGGCCAGGGCCGCTTCAAGCTGGTCCAGCCAGCCATCCGCGCCAGGCGTGAAGATCGCATGAGCAAGCATGCGCCGCGACCCGGCCTCGGTATTGATGCGGTCCCGCGCGGCGATCATCTGCTCGTTGGTCAGGAACCAGTCCTGCGGGATTTCCGACGGCGAGCTTGAGATCAGGGCGATCTTGGTGTCGCTGTCGAGATAGATTTCCTTGAAGTAGTTGTTGAACTTCAGGTCTTCCAGCGTCTGCGGCTTGTCCACCAGGGCCGGGTTCCATCCCGCCTTGCCCACCGCTTCCCGCCCGCGCACGAAGTTCTCCAGCCTGGTGTCGTCGCGCAGGAAATGCGTGTGCATGTCCATGATGAACTGGTCTTTCAGCCCCGCCGCGCGCGCCTGCGCCATGGCGGGGGTCGCGGCTTCGGCGCGGGAGGCGGCGAAGACGGTGCCGTAAGTCTCGTTCAGCGCGACGAAGCCGGCGGCCATGCCGGCGGCGGTCTGGAAGAAGCCGCGGCGGGTCAGGCCTTGCTGGCGGCCAAGCCGGTCGGCCATGTCCAGCAGCCGCGCTTCCACCTGCTTCTGCCGCGCGGTCTGCGGGGGTGGGGTGAACTCGTCCGAGGCGATGATCCGGGTCGGGATCGGGGTTGCGTGCGGCAGCAGTTCCGAGGGCGAGAGTGCCGCGATGTCTGCGTCGGTCAGAAAGCCCATCGTGATGCTCCCCGTGCTGGCGCGGCCGCCTTGGCGCGACCGCGGTCAGTCTAGCGCATGATCACGCTGAGCGGAATCGTGGCAGCGGGTGAATCATGCGATCAAACAATGAGCTAGCGCGCGCTGACCGGTTACGGTCAGCCGGAAAGCGCGCTAGGGGGAAGCGGGGGATGCTGTCAGGCCCCGGCCATCGAGGCGATGCCGAAGCGCTCCGGCTCCCGCTCGATCAGGCGGTCCCGGACGCGATGCAGCAGGTCGGAAAAATCCTCCTCGGAGACGCCATCCGACCGCCGCATCATCTGGATCAGCGGGTCCCGCAGCAGTGCGGTGAATGTGAGCGTGTCGATCGTCGTCATGCACATCGCTGCCATTGTCCCCGTCGGCGCCGCCTGATTGCGGCTCATCCAGTTTTCGGACGCTGGCGGTTAATTATGTCTTAAAGGTGCCCGAACCAGGGCGATTATCGGGGACACGCCTAAAACATCGCTTACGATTGCATTACGAAACGGTCATGATCCTATGAATCGCCGATCCTGTTGACGATCCGGGTCGGCGAGGCATGGATCCCGAGCAGCCGCAGGACGGTGTCACCGCCGTTGCGGAACACGTGCGGGGTGCAGGCGGGCAGGGCGATCATGTCGCCGGCGCCCAGCCGGACGGGCGTGTCCTGCTGGCCTTCAAGCCAGGCTTCCATGGTGCCTTCCAGCACGAACAGGGTCTCGACATAGGGGTGCCAGTGCAGCGGCGTGGCATAGCCGGGCTGGCAGGTCTGCACGCCGGTGAACACCGGGTGCCCGTCCTCGCCGGTCATGCGCTGGTAGTCGGACAGTGGACCGAACGATGTCTTTTCGGCATCCGCCAGACGGCTGACCTTGACTTGTGCCTGTGGGCGCATGGGCCTGGACCTTCCCTGTTCCTCCATCCATCCACTATGCGCTCGGCCTTGCCTCAGCTTCAATCATATCCACGTATGTCAGCGAATGTCCCAGGAGCGGCCGGCCCGCGAACGGACCGGCCAACCTCCTATCGCTTCCGGATTTTGATCTTGATCTTGATGATCAAAATCACCACTATCCGCGATCGAGGGCTTTGATGGCTCGCGACCATCTCGTCCTCCTGGTTGAAAGCCGGTCGGGCCTATTCCCGGCCGGCTTTTCCATTTAGCCCCCCCAATCGCAAATTTTTCGCTAATGCGCCTCGCCCTCTCGCGAGCCGCCCGGCTTGCCTGGAATCCGATGCGTGGTAGCGTGAACATCACGGGCGCTACCTGCTTGGAGGAAACGCATGAAAATCACGGCGGTGGAGACGCTGCAGGCCGATGCCGGCTGGCGGATGTTCTCATTCCTCAAGATCACCACCGATGACGGCATCATCGGCTGGTCGGAATTCAACGAAAGCTTCGGATCGGCCGGCCTGTCCGATGTCATCCGCCTGCTGTCCCCCGCCCTGATCGGGCGCGACCCGCGCATGTTCGAACAGGTGACGCAGCATCTGCACGTGCTGACGCGCCAGTCCCGCGGCGGGCTGAACCAGCAGGCCATCGCGGCCATCGAGAATGCGCTGCTGGATGTCACCGGCAAGGCCTATGGCGTGCCGGTCTATGCGCTGTTCGGCGGGCCGATCCGCGACCGCATCCCGGTCTACTGGTCCCATTTCGGCACCTACCGCGTGCGCAGTGCTGCGCTGATGAGGGTGACGCCGTTGCGATCCCATGACGATCTCGCGCGCCATGCGCAACAGGTCAAGGCGCTGGGCTTCCGCGCGCTGAAGACCAATATCATGCTCGAAGCGGATGGCACCCTGTCGGGCTATGTCCCCGGCTTTGGCCGCACCGCGGGATGGCCCGAACTGAACTGGGACAACCGGCTGACCGCCGGCGTGACGCGCCAGCTGATGGCGATCCGCGATGCGGTCGGTCCCGAGATGGGCATCCACCTGGATGTGAACTTCAACTTCAAGACCGAGGGGTTCAAGCGCATCGCCGAGGCGGTGGCGCCGGCCAACCTGACCTGGCTGGAAATCGACACCCATGACGCGCCCGCCCTGGCCGAGATCAAGCGCGGCGCGCACTGCCCGATCGCATCATGCGAGACACTGCATGGCCGGCGCGAGTTCAAGCCGTTCTTCGACAATTACGCGACCGATGTCGCCATCGTCGATGTCATCTGGAATGGGCTGAACGAATCGCTGAAGATCGCGTCCATGGCCGATGTCTATGAAATCAACTGCGCGCCGCACAATTTCTACGGCCATCTGTGCAGCGCGATCAGCGCGCATTTCAGCGCCCTGATCCCGAACTTCCGCGTCATGGAGCTGGATATCGACAGCGCGCCGTGGCGCGATGAGTTCTATACGATCGTCCCGACAGTCGAGAATGGCGACTTCATCCTGCCCGCCGGCCCAGGCTGGGGCATCGACGTCAACGAAAAAGCGGTCCGCGCTCGGCCGCCGAAATCCTGAAACGAACAAGGAGACCGACATTGGCGAAATTCAAGATCGCGACCCCGGCGGGGGCCAGCTTCACCGTCTCGGGTGGCGGCTACGGCGACGAGATGGCGCCGCTGGAAGGCATCGACGCCGAGATCGTCGAAGGCCCGACCGACCAGGACGGCTTCATCAAGTTCGCGCAGGATGCCGATGTCATCTATGCGAAGGGCATGCGCTTCACCAAGAAGATCGTCGATGCGCTGCCCGAGAAATGCCGAGCGATTGTGCTGGGCAGCGTCGGGGTGGACAGCGTGGACGTGGCGGCGGCGACCGCGCGCGGCCTGCCGGTGACCAATTGTCCCGACACCTTCATCGAGGAAGTCGCTGACCACGCCATGACGCTGCTGCTCTCCAGCTTCCGGCGCGTGATCGAGCAGGATCGCATGGTGCGCGAGGGACGCTGGAGCGAAGGCCGCCCCGCCCTGCTGCAGATTCCCCGCCTGATGGGCCAGACTCTGGGCCTGATCGCATACGGGCACGTCGCCCGCGCGGTCGCGAGGCGCGCCAAGGCGTTCGGCCTGCGCGTGATCGCCTATGACCCGTTCATCGAGGAACTGGTGATGATCGAGCACGGGGTGCTGCCGTGCTCGCTGGAAGAAGTGCTCAGCCAGTCCGACTTCGTGTCGATGCATGCCCCGGCGACGCCGGAGGCGGAAGGCATGCTGATGGAGAAGCATTTCCGCCAGATGAAGAAGACCGCGATCTTCATCAACACCGGCCGTGGCCCGACCGTGCAGGAAGCGGGCCTGATCAAGGCGCTGCAGGAAGGCTGGATCGCCCATGCCGGCCTGGACGTGCTGGAGATCGAGCCGCCGGGCAACAACAACCCGATCCTGGGTATGCCGAACGTGACGCTGTCGGCGCACACGGCGTCGGCCTCGGCGCGGTTCGATCCGGCGCGCAAGCGCCATGTCGGGCGTGAGCGGGCGCTGGTGCT
>CAYZKM010000343.1:0-5703 GCA_964478525.1 uncultured Bifidobacterium sp. | reverse complement strand
CATCGTCAAGGCGCTGGCGGCGGGGGCCGAATCCGTCATGGTGGGCAGCCTGCTCGCCGGCACCGACGAAGCCCCCGGCGAGGTGTTCCTGTACCAGGGCCGGTCGTACAAATCCTATCGCGGCATGGGCAGCCTGGGCGCGATGGCGCGCGGGTCGGCCGATCGCTACTTCCAGCAGGACATCAAGGACCAGCTCAAGCTGGTGCCGGAAGGGGTGGAAGGCCGCGTCGCCTACAAGGGTGCTGCCGGCAATGTCATCCACCAGCTGGTCGGCGGCCTGAAGGCGGGCATGGGCTATACCGGCAGCGAGGACCTGGCCGCGCTGCATCGCAACGCCCGTTTCCGCCGCGTGACCGGCTCTGGCCTGCGCGAAAGCCATGTCCACGACGTGGCGATCGACCGGGAAGCCCCGAATTACCGGCAGGACTGATGGCGTGACGCAGTACTGGGCCGCCGGCCGGCGCGCCGATGGCGCGGCGCCGGCCCGTCAGGCCGTGGCCTGGGCCGCCCATCGGCCTGGCACGGCGCCATGACGCCGGCGGCCCGGATCGCCGCGGCGATCGATCTGCTCGCCGCGATCGAGACCGCGCCCGCCCGCCCCGCCGATGCGGTGGCGAACGAGTTCTTCCGTGCCCGCCGCTATATCGGCTCGGGTGACCGGCGTGCCGTGTCCGACCGCGTCTGGACCGTGCTGCGCAGCCGCCGCCGGCTGGGCTGGTGGCTGCAGGGCGGGCGCGGATCGCCGCGGATGCTGGTGGCCGCGTCGCTGCTGCTGGAGGGCTGGACGGCGGCCGGCGTGGCACAGGCCTATTCCGGCGGGCGGTTCGCGCCCCCCGCCCTGGAACCGGCGGAGCGGACGCTGCTGGCCCCGATCGAGGGCCATACGCTGGACCATCCCGGCATGCCCGAGGCGGTGCGGCTGGAGATCCCCGACTGGCTGGCCGGGCATCTGCGCGCCAGGTTCGGCGCCGACCTGGCGCGGGAACTGGCGGCGATGGCCGGCAACGCCCCGCTGGATCTGCGCGCCAACCTGCTGATGACGACGCGCCAGGAGGCGCGGGACGCGCTGTATGTCGAGGGATGGAACGCCGAGCCGACCGGGTATTCGCCGTGGGGGCTGCGGATCGAGGAGCGCAGCCCGGTGACCGCCGGGGCGGCCTTCCGGTCCGGCCTGGTGGAGATCCAGGACGAGGGCAGCCAGCTGATCGCGCTGGTGGTCGATGCCAGGCCGGGCATGCGGGTCGCCGACTGGTGCGCCGGGGCGGGGGGCAAGACCCTGGCGATGGCCGCCGCAATGGAAAACCGCGGCCAGGTCGTGGCCTGCGACGTGTCGGCCGCTCGGCTGGAAGGCGCGGTGAAGCGGCTGCGGCGCGCCGGCGCCCATAATGTGGAGCGGCACCTGATCACCGCCGGCGACAAATGGGTCAAGCGCCGGAGCGGCAGCTTCGACCGGGTGCTGGTCGACGCGCCCTGCACCGGCACCGGCACCTGGCGGCGCAACCCCGACGCAAGGTTGCGCCTGCGCGCCGAGGACCTGGCGGAACTTCTGCCCAAGCAGGCGGCAATCCTTGATACGGCGCAAAGTCTGGTTCGCAAGGGCGGACGTTTGGTCTACGCTACCTGCTCGTTGCTGGCAGAGGAAAACGAGGCGCAGGTGAGCGGATTCCTGGATCGTCACCCCGACTTCGCCGTGGTGCCGTTGGCGCGGGCCTGGCCGCTGGATACGCCGCCGCCCTGCGCCGGCGACTACCTGTCGCTGACCCCGGCCCGCCACGGGACCGACGGCTTCTTCGCCGCGGTGCTGGAGCGTGCGGCATGATCACCATCCGCAAGGCGCGGCCGGCGGACGCGATCGCGATCGGGGCGGTGCATGTCGCGGCCTGGCGCAGCACCTATCCCGGCATCCTGCCCGACGATTTTCTGGCGAAGATGTCCGTCTCGCGCCAGGCGGCGCATTACGACGCGGCGATCCGCGGCGGTACCTGCGTGCTGGTTGCCAGCGCGTCCGGCGATGACGTGCCATCCGGCAGCGGCGGATCCCGCGTCGTCGGCTTCACCACCGCGCGGCGTGCCCGCACCACCCAGATCAGCGGCCAGCGCCTGGGCGAGGGTGAGATCGAAACGCTGTACGTGCTGGATGACTGGCGCGACCTGGGCATCGGGCGCGGGCTGCTGCGCGGTGCGGCGGAACACCTGCTGGACAGCGGCTGCCGGTCGGCCTTTCTGTGGGTGCTGCGCGACAACCCCAGCCGCTGGTTCTACGAACATCTGGGCGGGCGCCCGGTGGTCGAGGCGACGATACAGGTGGCCGGGCGCAGCGTGCCGCAGACCGCCTTCGTGTGGGACCCGATCGAGCAATTGCTGGCGGCATCCCAGCAATCGTCCTGACGCCGGGTCTCGTTGGTCTGATCGCATGATTCGCCCGCTGCCACGGTTCCGCGCAGCGGGATCATGCTCTATTCCGCGTCGGGCGTCTCGGCGGGCGGCGGAGAGGGGTTTTCCGCCTGCAGCGCCTGTTCGCGGCGGCGGGCCTTGGCTTCCTGCTGCTGGCGCAGTTTTTCCTCGACCTTCTCCTGCTTCGCACGAGCCCGGCCCGCGCGCTGCTGGGCGTAGTTGGGTTTGAACGCCATGATCGGGTCCCTGTTGAGGCGGTTTCGAACCAGTGTCCATCGGCCAGTGTCAATCGGCCAGTGTCCACCGGCCAGCATCTACCGGATCGCCACTGACGATGCGCGCTGGGCGGGGTCCGCCTGAACGGGCGCCTGGTCGCCTGCGGCAGGGTCTACGCCGGAACGCCGACCGATGCCAGCACCAAGTTGCGCGATGCGGATATCAGCTGGCCTCGACCACCTTCATGCGGAACATCCGCGCCCAGCCGTCGACCTCCTGCAGCATGTTCGTTGCCACGACATGGGTGACGGTGCCCAGCTCCTGCGATGCCAGCGGTTCGTCCAGCCGCGCTTTCAGGCTTTCAAGCCGAGCGCTCGCGCGTTCCATGATGGCGGCCATGTGGCGGGATTGGGTGGCCAGCAGTTGCAGTTCGGCATAGGCGCGCACGCCGACCATGGCGGAGGCGACGGTCGGCAGGATCACGCAGGCCAGGCCGACCAGGGTCATCAGCGGCGACGGCTGTGCGGGCGCGCCGTGGGCGGCGTCGGTGTGATGCAATGTCAGGATGTGCCAGGTCTTCCATCCGGCCAGCAGAACGACGGCGAAGAACAGGGCTTCGCCGGTGCGCACCAGAAGTGTTCCGGCGCGGGAATACTGCGTGCGGCGGCCTTCGTGGTACCGGCGCTGGTTGTCGATCAGGTCGTCCTGCGCCAGGCGCAGGGGTTCCTTCAGGGTCTCGCCGGTGAATGCCCCGGCGGGCAGCGGCGCGGCGCGCATCACCGCGCCGAACAGCCAGGGCACCCAGGCCGCCCGGTCGCGCTCGTGCGCATCCGACTCTTCCTCGACCAGGGTCGCCACTGCCCGGCCCGGCAGCGACCAGCCCATCGGCGCCAGCGCCTGCTGCTTGCGGCACAGCTCGGCCAGCAGGCGATAGTCGATCCAGCGCTCGTGCCAGTCATGGCGGATGTTCTGCCCGACCAGCCAGCCCACGCCGATCAGGCACGCCAGCTCGGCGGGCGCGAGGACCCGTTCCAGCCAGGCACAATGCGGGAATGCCAGCGACATTGCCGCCAGAGAGATCGACAGGGCGATCAGCCCGAATACCAGCACGTAGACCGAGCGGTATCGCAGCGCATACTCGTTGGCCCGCCGCCCGGCGGCTTCGCGGCAATCATGCCAGTAGGCGGCGACGGGATCGGTCGGGCGCGGTGGATCGGACGGGGCGGGCTGGAACCGCGCCGTGGCGGCAAGGAACCACCGGTGGGTTCGCCAGATGCGGGCCGAGCGGTGCGGGACCCGCGAGTCCAGGTAGAACAGGTGCGGGGGCGGCTGGCGGCCGCGCACGGCATCGACGATCCGCTCAAGAAATGAATGGCGGTGGGGATGCCCCGCCTCGGGTGGCAGGATCAGCCGGCGCATATAGGCCGACAGCGCCGCGCAGGCGGGGCGCGCGCCCGGCGAGGTACGCGGCTCGGTCATCTCGTCCAGCCAGACCGGTGCGGCGGCCGGGTCGTGGCTGTCGATCCACCACACCGGGACGCCGGTCTCGGTGGCGTGGCGGACCGTGTCGAACGTGCCGCCGCGCCCCCTGGGCGGCCCGCCATCCCAGATCGCGATCAGCAGGTCGCAGTTGTGGACCACGTGGCGGCCGACGGCTTCATAGGATCGCGCCTGGTCGTATCGGCGGGCCGCGATGTCGTCGCGGGCGCCGTCCAGCTCCAGCAGGCCGGGGCCGGCATAGGCGGCCAGGCGGTCGAAATCATCCGCGCTGCCCGGTGTTTCCGCAAAATCGCGCCGGTAGGTTTCGCGCGCGAATGGCATCGGCACATACAGCCCATGCCCGCGGTCCCTGGCGACCTCGGCGACCAGGCGGTCGGCGCCTTCGGCCAGCGGCGACAGCACGACGATGCGCGGGCGGAGCTTGCCGTCGGCGGCCGGCGCGTAGGCGTCCCGGGCATCCTTCTGGTTGGCCAGATGCGCGAGCTCCCCCTCGATCAGGTCGAACACCTCCTGCACCCGGTCGCGCAGCCGTGCGATCCCGTCGGCCGGCTTGCGGGCGCCGGTGATGCCGACGCGGAACACGGGGGCGGGGCGGGCGGGCCTGACCGGATCGGGGCGGCGCGTGGCGCGGGCGAGCATGGCGGATCCTGTGTCGGGGCGGGCAGGGTGCGGGTCGCGGCGGACGGTCCGGCAGATCCGGCGCGACCGTTGCGTTCACCATCCTATGCCCGCCACGGATGCGCAAACCATCGGGCATCGCGCGATCCGCCGGACACCGATTGCACGCATCCGGCCAACCCACTACAAGCCCCGGAAATCCGCCACCCAGGCGGCAAGGAACGGTCGGGGAGACAGGGAAACGGATGAAGACGCTCCTCTCACTCAGCGCGGCCATCGACGCGCTGAACGAAAAGATCGGCGTGCTGTGCGACTGGCTTGTCCTGTTCGCCTGCATCATCAGCGGCGGCAATGCCATGGTCCGCTACGCCTATGACTACAGCTCGAACGCCTGGCTCGAAATCCAGTGGTACATGTTCGCCGTCATCGTCATGTTCGGCGCGTCCTACACGCTGCGCCGGAACGAGCATGTGCGCGTCGACATCATCTACATGAACCTGTCCGAGCGGAAGCAGCTGTGGGTCGACATCATCGGCACCGTGCTGTTCCTGCTGCCGATGTGCCTGCTGCTGGCCTGGCTGTCCTGGCCGTTCTTCATGCAATCGTTCCATGTCAGCGAGGAATCGTCCAACGCCGGCGGCCTGCTGCGCTGGCCGATCAAGCTCGTGATGCCCGTCGGCTTCCTGCTGGTCGCGCTGCAAGGCGTGGCCGAACTGATCAAGCGCATCGCCGCCCTGCAGGGTCTGCGCGTCACCGAGCTTGAGGCGCATTACGAGAGGCCGCTGCAATGACGCTGCTGGAATGGATGCCGGTGTTCATGTTCGCCGGCCTCGTCGTCTTTATGCTGTTCGGCTATCCCGTCAGCTTCTCGCTGGGTGCCGTCGGGCTGTTCTTCGGCTTCATCTCGATCGAGCTCGGCTATTTCGACTTCAACTTCCTGCAGGCCATTCCGGGCCGCGTGTTCGGCAGCATCCT
>CAYZKM010000342.1:0-5706 GCA_964478525.1 uncultured Bifidobacterium sp. | reverse complement strand
ATCGCCACATGGCCGATCCCCGCCCGCGCCAGCCCGGCCAGCGTTTCGGCCAGGCTGACCGGATCGGGCGTCGTCAGGCCGGGACCTGGGTCGAAGCCCTGGGCGAGCAGGCCGAGCGTGCCCAGGCTGGCGGCCTTGATGCCGGCCAGGGCCCAGAACTGGCGCAGGAATTCCACCGTGCTGGTCTTGCCGTTGGTGCCGGTCACGGCGACCACCGTGGCGGGCTGCGGCCCGGCCAGCGCCGCGGCCATCAGCGCCAGGCAGCGGCGCGGTTCCGCATCGGTGATCATCGGCCGGCGTGGCACGCCGTCGGGCCAGGCGGTATCGGGCGGAGCCAGGATCGCCACCGCGCCGCGCGCAACGGCCTCGGCGATGAACCGCCGGCCGTCCGCGCGCAGGCCGGGCAGGGCCGCGAACACATCGCCCGGCACGACCTGGCGGCTGTCGGCGGTGATGCCGGCGATGTCCAGCGCGTCGAGCCCGGCCGGAACGTGGCATTGGCCGGCCTGGCCGCCGGTTGCGAGAAGCTGGCGCATCAGCTCAGCGCCGAACAACGGAGGTGACCGCGGATGCGGGGAGGACGGGCGCGAACAGCGGTGCCGCGGTCGCATCCTGGCGCGCCGGACGGCGCGGCGGCTGCGTGGCCGCCGGCGGCAGCGGCTGGGCCGGCACCGTCAGCGCGGGCTTCACCGGCGGCTGGCCGGGCTGCGGGGCGGGCGACGACACGGCCGGCCCGCGCGGGGCGTTGGCCGGGCGCGCCGGCTGCAGCGGGATCGACAGCTGCTGGTTGATCGCCGCCATGTTCGCCAGGTCCGGCAGCATCCCCAGCATCGGTCCGATCCGGGCGATCACCTTGCCGGCGGCGGGTGCCGACACCCAGCCGGCGGTGGCATAGCCATAGGTCGCCTTGTTCCCCTTCGGTTCGTCCAGCATCATGTAGACCGCGTAGCGCGGGGCGTTCATCGGAAACACGCTCATGAACGCCGCGACGTTCGCGTGCTTCTTGTATCCCTTGTTGCCGACCTTCTCGGCCGTGCCGGTCTTGCCGCCCGGGTAGTATCCGGGCACCTCGGCCGACTTGCCGAACCCGTCCGTCACGATCAGCCGCATCAGCCGGCGCATCAGGTCCGAGGTCGATTGCTGCATCACCCGCTCGCCCTCGGGCTTCGTGCCGGCGGGAAGGGCCAGGATCGTCGGGCGGAACACGGTGCCGCCGTTGGCGATGGCCGCGGTGCCCTTTACGACATGCAGCGGAGAGACGGAAATGCCGTGGCCGAAGCCGACCGTCAGGGTGGCGATCTCCTTCCAGTTCGCCGCCGGCTGGATGATCGGACGGCCGGCTTCCGGCAGTTCGACCCCCACGCGGGCGAACATGCCCATGTTGCGCAGCCAGTTGCGCTGCCTCTCGGCACCGACCAGCTGGGCGATGTGCGCCGCCCCCAGGTTCGACGAATAGGCCAGCACCTCGGGGAAGTACAGGAACCGCTTCTTGCCCTCGAAGTCGTTGATGGTGAAACGGCCGATCGTGATCGGATGCGCCGCGTCGAACTGGTCCCACAGCCGGACCACGTTGTTGTCGATCGCCATCGACGCCGTCTGCAGCTTGAACGTCGAGCCCGGCTCGTACATCCCGGTCACCGCGCGGTTGAACCGCTCGTCGTCGGTGGCCTTGCGATAGTCGTTGGCGTCATAGTCGGGCAGGCTGACCATTGCCAGCACTTCGCCTGTATTGACATCCATCACGATGCCGCAGGCGCCGATCGCCTCGAACGTCTTCATCGCGGCGGACAGTTCCTCGCGCACCACCGCCTGCACACGGATGTCGATGGACAGCCGCATCGCCGAGGTGTCCTCGCGCAGGCGCTTGTCGAAGAACGCCTCGACACCGGCGACACCGATCTCGTCGACGTCCACCCCGCCCAGCACGTGCGACGCGGTGCGGCCCATCGGATAATGGCGCTGCTGGGTCGGGCGGAAATCGATGCCGGGAATGCCCAGGTTGTTGATCGCCAGCTGCTCGCGCGGGGTGATCTGGCGTTCCAGGTAGACGAACTTCTTCTCGGATGACAGGCGCGCCAGCGCCTTCGATTCGTCCAGGCGCGGCAGCGCCTTCTTCAGCTTCCGCGCTGCGTCGTTGGGGTCGATGATCTGGCGCGGATCGGCGAACACGGACACCGTGTTCAGAGAGATCGCCATCGGCTGGCCATTGCGGTCGGTGATCATCGCGCGCTGGCCGGGAACGGATGTCTCGAACTCGGCCTTCGGCTCGGATGCCGCGACGATCTGGGCGATCTGCTTCTCCGGCCGGTGCGGCGTCAGCGGCAGCACGATGGTGGCCAGCGCGAGCTTGACGATCACGGCACTGAACAGCACGGCGAAGCCACCCGAGGCGATCACCAGGCGGGACCGCGTCATCTCCATCGAACGGCGGCGATCGAGATCCGGCTTGGTGACCCGCACCGTTTCGATATGCGGACGGCTGTCGGCCGCCGCCGCGCCCTTGCGCCGCGACGGCAGGCCGAACCGGCCGCTGTTCAGCGGGGGCGAGTCAGGCGGCGGGACGTGGTCCTGGGGCTCGCTCATGCCTGGCTCAGCCGCCTCCGTTATAGGTATTGACGGGCATCGGGCGTGGCAGCGGCAATGGCACCGACCCGTGCGCCGCCATGCCCAGCATCGAGCCGCCATAGGCAGGCGCCTGCGGGTTGTAGGCGGTCGCCGGCACGGCCGCGTTGACCGGGCGGGTGGAGGAAACCGGCGTCGCGGCGGCGACCACCGGACGCTGTGTCGTGGCGGCCTGCGTCGTGGCTGCCTGACGGGGCGCCGGCGTCAGCGGTATCGGTGCCGGCAGCGCCGCCTGCTGGATCGGCGCGGAACGCGGCGTGGGCGACTGTGTCGCGGGCGACTGCGAGGCGGCGGCCTGCAGCGGCGGGCGCGGGGCGGCGGCGCGCTGATCCGTCTGGCGCTGGTCGGACGGGCGGGCGTCGGCGGGGCGGGCGTCGGCGATGCGCGGAACGGCCGGCGGCACCGCCCGCGGCTCCTGCGCCTGCAACGGCGGACGCACCGTCTGCTCGGCCTGCTGGGGCGGGGCCGGACGCGACGGCGTCGCGGGCGGGTTCGGACGGCGTTCCGGCGGCTGCGCCACCGCAACGGACAGCGGCAGCGACGGCATGGTGGCGGCCGGCGCCGGCGCGGCCTGCGCCACCATCGGCGGCGGCAGCACCGGCAGAGGCGGCGGCAGCACCGGCAGAGGCGGCAGCGGCAGCGCGCCGTCGGCCGCGACCACGGCCGGGGCGGGCTCGGGTGCCGGTTCGGCCGCGGCGGGCGTCGCGGCGGCGCCAGCGGGTGCGGGGGCGACCTCGGGCTCGGGGTCCGGTTCCGGCGCGCGCGGCGCCGGCAGCCGGTTCGCCAGCTCGGCCATGTTGGTGAACTGGTTCGGCGATACCGCCCGTAGCGTCAGGTGCTTGTCGGCGAACTGGCGCAGCCGTTCCGGGTCATTCAGCAGCATCCACTCGGCGTGCAGCATGCGCGTCGACTCGCGCACCTGGTCGGTGTCGCGCACGATCTTCTCGATCTGGCGGTCGATCAGCAGTACCGCGTGCTTGGACTGATACAGATACAGGCCCGAGCCGATGGCCATCGCGGCACAGATCAGGGTGAAGGGGCGGATCATGGGGCACCCGTTTGTGCGGTTCGGGCCAGGGCCCGCAGGCGAGCGCTGCGGGCGCGGGGATTGGTGGTGGCTTCGGTCCGGGTCGGGCGCAGCGCCTTCACCGTCAGCAGGCTGAACGCGGCCGCCGGACGCGCCACCAGGCTGCCTGGCGCATGGCGGGACGGCGCGGGCGTGCGGCCCGCCGCCTCGGTCATGAAGCGTTTCACGATCCGGTCCTCCAGCGAGTGGAAGGACACGACAACCAGGCGCCCGCCGGGGCCGAGAAGCTGCGTGGCCTGGTGCAGCGCGCGCTCGATCTCGCCCAGCTCGTCGTTCACCCTGATGCGCAGCGCCTGGAAGCTGCGCGTTGCCGGGTCGATGCCGGAGCGGTCCGGCGGCAGAACCGAGCGGATGATGGCGGCCAGGCGGCCGGTGGTCTCGATCGGGGCCTCGGCGCGGGCGCTGACGATGGCGCGCGCGATGCGGCGGGATGCGCGCTCTTCCCCGAGTTCATACAGCACATCCGCCAGTTCGCGCTCGGGCAGGGCGTTGACCAGGTCGGCGGCCGTCGTCCCATGATTTCCCATGCGCATGTCCAGCGGACCGTCGGCGCGGAAGGAGAAGCCGCGCGCCGGGTCGTCGATCTGGAACGAGGAGACGCCGATATCCAGCACGATGCCGTCCAGCGCGGTGACGCCGGCGCTGGTCAGCAAGGGCAGCATGTCGCCGAACCGGCCCTCCAGCAGGTGCAGCCGCCCGGGGTAGCGGGCGGCGAGGCCGGCGCCCCGTTCGATGGCGGTGGGATCGCGGTCGATCGCCCAGACGGTGCAGGCGGCGCGTTGCAGGATCGCGGTGGTGTAGCCGCCGCCGCCGAACGTGCCGTCCAGATAGATGCCGCCGTCGCGCGGGGCCAGCGCATCCAGCATTTCCGGGAGCATCACGGGGATATGGCCGGTCATGCCGCCACCCCCGCCGGCCGGGCCGCCTGGGATTCACGGAAGCGGGCGCGGGCCTCCTCCAGGCGGCGGGTCGCAGCCTCGGGTTCCCAGATCTGGAAATGCGCGCCCGCGCCCATGAAGGCGACGGGGCCGTCGATCCCGGCATACCTGGCCAGGCTAGCGGGCAGCACGACACGGCCTTCCTTGTCGGTTTCCAGCCGGTAGGAGTCCGCGAAGATGGCCATCGAGGCGTCGTCGTATTCGGGGCTCAGGCGGTCGTATTTGTTCAGCCGCTCGGTCAGGCTCTGGAACCCCTTTTCGGACCAGGCCTCCAGGCAGGGATGGAAGGTGGAGCGGCGCAGATACAGCGGGGCTTCCGGCGAGCCATCGTCGGTTTCCCGCTGGGCGCGGAGCAGGGCGCGAAAGGTCGCCGGCACGGAAACCCGTCCCTTGGAGTCCACTTTGTTCAGGTGTGTGCCTGAAAACTGGCTCATCCGGACCCGACCGCCTTTCTCGTGCTCCGTGTCGTTGACGGGGCGGGGGATGATGTGGATCGCGGTCGAAGGGGGAGGCTGCCCGCCCGATCATTCCCACCCTGCCGATCCGTGGGGCGCGCGCATGGGCGACCCAGGGATAAGATGGGATACCATGGGAAATCGTGGTCTTCAAGGCCAGACCTCCTGAAACGGCGGCCGGTTGGCGGATTTTTCCGGCTAAGTCAGGGGCTTAACCGGGGGGCGTCGAGTCCGCCTATATTTTGATCTCCGAAACGTTCATTCCTATTTTGTTCCTGTGCACAGGATTGTGGAGAAATATCCAGTAATCGGTGAACTCACAGGTGCCGACGCCAAGAATCCCTGACAGGCACGGATCCTGTCACATGACGTCAAAAGCGTCAGACGGCCTGTAAGCCGGGTTCTGTCCATGAATCGCGGCTCGCGCCAACGTCCATGGGACGGCCATTCCTCTGGGACACGCCTTGCGGCATGCCTCACGCGACCAACCCGGATGGAGGGCGGGAATGCCCTTGCGCCCAGGTTTCCCCATGGCGCCCCATCCCTATGCGGTCTTGCTCCCGGTGGGGTTTACCCTGCCGCCCCTGTTGCCAGGGGCGCGGTG
>CAYZKM010000341.1:0-5716 GCA_964478525.1 uncultured Bifidobacterium sp. | reverse complement strand
GTCTCGGCCATCTTGGCCTTGATCAGCGAATGCCCGGTCTTCCACATCAGCGGATTGCCGCCGGCCTTGCCGACCTCGTCGAACAGGACCTGGCTCGCCTTGACATCGGCGATGATCGTCGCGCCGGGGCGGGTCTTCAGCACGTCACGCGCCAGCAGCACCATCAGCTGGTCGCCGAACAGCACCGTGCCCTGGTCGTCCACCAGGCCGATGCGGTCGGCGTCGCCGTCGAAGGCGATGCCGATATCGGCGTTCTGGCGCGCCACTTCCGCGATCAGCTGCTGCAGGTTGGCCGGCACCGTCGGGTCCGGGTGGTGGGCGGGGAAGGTGCCGTCGATGGCGCCGTTCAGCACCGTGTGCTGGCCGGGCAGGCGCTGGACCAGCCGCGCCAGGACGTCGCCCGCCGAGGCGTTGCCGTTGTCCCACACGACACGCAGCGCGCGCGTCCCGCCATCCCAGTCCTGCACCAGGCGGTCGATATAGTCGCCGGCGATGTCGATCCGCTGTGTCTCGGCGGTGGTTTCCGCCACCACGTCGCCGGCGGCGGCCATCGCGCCCAGCGCCTTGATCTGCTCTCCGAAGAACGGCTTGCGGCCCAGCATCATCTTGAAGCCGTTGTAGTCGGGCGGGTTGTGCGATCCGGTGACCATGATCGCCCCGTCGGTGCCGCGGGTCGTCGCCGTGTAGTACAGCATCGGCGTCGGCCCGACGCCGATGCGGATCACCGCCATGCCGCTGGCGGTCAGGCCCCGCACCAGGGCCGCCTCCATCGCCGGGCTGGACAGCCGCCCGTCATAGCCGACCGCCACCGATGTCCCGCCGGCGCGCGCGACCACCGTGCCGAAGCAGCGGCCGATCGCGAAGGCGTCGGCTTCGTGCAGGGTGCGCCCGACGATGCCACGGATGTCGTATTCACGCAGGCTGGTCGGGTCGAATTGATGCGAGAAAGCCATGGGTCTCGGACGCTCCGTCAGCGATAGTTCTTAAGGAAGCCGCGGACCGCGTCGGCCAGGTCGGGCCGGCGCAGCGCGAAGGCGATCTGCGCTTCCAGGAAGCCCACCTTATCACCGCAATCGAAGCGCTGTCCCTCGTAACGCAGACCGTGGAACGGCTGATGGCCGATCAGCCTGGCCATGCCGTCGGTCAGCTGCACCTCGTTGCCGGCGCCGCGTTCCATCCGGGCCAGGTGGCCCAGGACGTCCGGCATCAGCACATAGCGGCCGATGATCGACAGGTTCGACGGCGCATCCTCGGGCGCGGGCTTCTCCACCAGGCCGGTGACCTCGACCAGTTTGCCGTCATCCATGCCGGTTTTCAGGATGCCATAGCGGTTGGTGTGCTCGCGCGGCACCTCGGTCACGGCGACGACGTTGCCGCCGGTGGTCCGGTAGGCGTCGGCCAGCTGCTTCAGGCAGGGCGTGTCGGACAGCACCAGGTCGTCGGGCAGCAGGATGGCGAAGGGGTCCTCGCCGATGAAGGCGCGGGCGCACCAGATGGCGTGCCCCAGCCCATGCGGCACCTGCTGGCGCACCGTCATGATCGACCCGGGTTCGGCTCGGCTGCCTTGCAGGGCTTCCAGCGCGTCGGTCTTGCCGCGTTCGCGCAGCGTGGCTTCCAGCTCGTAGGCGACGTCGAAATGCTCCACCAGCGCGGTCTTGCCGCGGCCGGTGACCATGCAGAACTGCTCGATCCCCGCGGCACGGGCTTCCTCGATCGCGTACTGGATCAGCGGCTTGTCGACGACCGGCAGCATTTCCTTTGCCGTGGCCTTGGTCGCCGGCAGGAACCGGGTGCCCAGGCCGGCGACCGGCAGGACGGCTTTACGCAATGGCTTGATCACGAAATTGCTCCGGAATCGGGTTCTGCCATCATCTAGTTGCGGCAGATGGCTGAATCGTGGCGGCGATGGCAAGGATTAGTGTCGTCCCGCCAGCAGCACGTCTCGCGCCTGGTTGACCCGCGAGGCCAGCCAGTCCGACCCGCCGCCATCCGGATGGGCGCCGCGCATCAGCCGCCGATGCGCGGCACGGATCTCGGCCTCGGTCGCGCCGGGACGCAGGCCCAGCACGTCATAGGCTTCCTCGCGCGACATCGGCCCGGACGCGCGTCCGGGCCCGGTGGCGCGGCGGCCATAGCGGGACGCCTGCCATTTCTGCCACAGCAGTGGGCCGAACAGGAACAGCCCGGTCACCGCGAAGCCGCCGCGCCCGGTCAGCACCAGCAGCAGGGCCAGGCTGATGCCGCCCAGCGCCGCCATCCAGGCCAGCAGCGTCCTGATGTCGCGGACCGACGCACGTTCGAACGCGCGCAGCCCGCCCAGAAAGCCGAGCAGGATCAGACCGCCGAGGACGAACCATATCAGGCCCATTGCCGGATCAGCCTACCACAGCGGGGCGAAATCCGCCTGGTGCGGCGGGCCGGGCGCGAACAGCCAGATCGCGTCCCCCTGTGCCGGCAGGGCCACCAATGACGAGCAGACCGTGCCGAAACCGCCGCGGGGGACGACGTTCAGCTGCTCCCCGGCCTCGCCGCCGCGATCGGCCAGCAGCCCGCGCCAGGCGGTCCACTCACCCGGTTCGGGCGGGGCGGCGGCGGAGAAGCGCGAGAGGTAGCGGGCGACGCGCGGGCTGTCCGGGTCGTTCGGGTCGTGGGCGGTGACCATCGACAGGCCGGGCGGCAGGGCCTGCACATGCGGCAGGCCATGGCCGGCGCCGCGGACGAAGATGCCGCCGGAGCGGTCGGCCAGCACCATGTTGAACCCGCGCCACGCGCCGGCCGGCAGGTGCGCCAGCGCGGCGGCGGCGGCGGCGGCGGTGTCGTGACGCAGCGCCAGCAGCGGCAGCTCGCCGCGGCTGCGCTTGCCGGCGGCGGGCCCGAGGCTGCCGGGCCGGTTCAGCACGGTGGCGACCACGCCCGCCCGGTTGATGCCCATCCAGGTGCCGCCGGCGGTGCGGTCTCGTCCGGCGATCACCCCGGGCTGGTCGGGCCAGTGATCGGCGGGCAGGTCCCAGCTGCGGGTGATGACCTCATCGCGATTGGCCGCGATGACGACGGGCCAGACATGGCCGGGGCGGTGGAGGAGGATCACGGTGCACATGCGCACCGCATTCTAGGCGTGACGCCGCCAGGCTGTCACGGCATGGTGCCGGGCATGGTGCCGGCGACCGAGCAGGCCAGGGGTGCGCAAATGACCCATCCGATCACCGAGCATGTGGTGCGCACGCCGCGCCATACGAGTTTCTACCTGGCCTGCGGGCCGGCCGACGGGCCGGTGATGGTGTTCGTGCATGGCTGGCCCGAGCTGTCGATCAGCTGGCGCCACCAGCTGCCCTGCTTCGCGGCCATGGGGTTCCGCTGCATCGCGCCGGACATGCGCGGCTATGGCCGGTCGAGCGTGCCCGGGCGGCACGAGGACTATGCGCTGGACCATACCACCGCCGACATGATCGAGCTGCTCGATGCGCTGGGCGCGTCGCGCGCGGTGTGGGTCGGCCATGACTGGGGCAGCCCGGTGGTCTGGTCGCTGGCCAGCCACCATCCGGACCGCTGCCACGGCGTCGCCAATCTGTGCGTGCCCTATATCGCGCAGGGATTCGCCCTGCCGAACCTGGTCCCGCTGGTCGATCGCGACCTGTATCCGGAAGACGCATTCCCCGCCGGGCAGTGGGAATACATGCGCTTCTATCAGGAGAATTTCGACCAGGCCCGCGCCGGGTTCGAGGCGGATGTCCATGCAACCGTCAGGGCGCTGTTCCGCCGGGGCAGTGCGTCCGGGCGTGGCAAGCCCTCGCGCACCGCGCTGGTGCGGCGCGATGGCGGATGGTTCGGCGGTGGCCCGGTGCCCGACGTGCCGATGGACCCGGCCGTGGTGACCGAGGCGGACCTTGCCGCCTATGCCGCCGCGCTGACCCGCAACGGCTTCTTCGGTCCGGATTCCTGGTACATGAACCATGCGCGCAACATTGCCTTCGCCGCGCAGGCGCGCGATGGCGGGCGCCTGTCGATGCCGGTGCTGTTCTTGCATGGACGCTACGACTACACCTGCGACACGACGGGATCGCGCCTGGCCGAACCGATGCGGCGGGACTGCGCCGACCTGACCGAGGTCGTGGTCGAGTCGGGCCACTGGATGGCGCAGGAAAAGCCCGACGCGGTGAATGCCGCCCTGGCGCGCTGGATGGCACACAAGTTCCCGCCGCTGTGGGTCCGCTAGCCGCGCGCTGACCGTAAACGGTCAGCGCGCTCTATCTCGTTGTCTGATCGCATGATTCACCCGCTGCCACGGTTCCGCCCGGCGTGATCATGCTTTAGCGTCGGCTACTCCGCCCGCATCGGCGGCAGCACCGTCGCCGGGTCCAGCCCCAGCTCGTGCAGTCCCATGCTGTAGAGACAGAAGTCGGACTGCGGCGGCTGGATCGTGCCCAGCGCGCCGTCGCGAAACAGCTGTTCCAGCCGCGATCCCTTGAAGATCCCGTGCGCGCCGGCCAGCATCAGCGCGGTGCGGGTGATCTTCGTCACCGCTTCGCCCACCACGTATTTCGCGCGGTACAGCGCGGCGGTGGTTTCCGCGGTCGGCCCGTCGCGATCGCTCAGCCAGGCGGAGCGGTAGGTGACGAGACGAGCGGATTCCAGATCGGCGCTCATGGTCGCGATGTGGCGACGGACGTCGGGATGATAGGCCAGCGGCTGTGTGTAGCCGGCGGGCTGGCGTTCGTGCATCAGGCGGCGGATCTCGTTGTAGGCGGCAACGGCGATGCCCAGATAGACGGCGGTGTAGGAACCCCAGAACCAGTTGAAATAGGACACCCGGAACGGGCGCAGATCGTCGGTCCACAGGATCGCCGCGGTCGCGTCCAGCAGGCAGTCCTCCAGGATCAGCGAATCGCTGCGGGTGGCGCGCATGCCCAGCACGTCCCTGTTCGCGTTCACGCTGCGCCCGGGTGCATCCGGCGGCACCATCATCAGCGCGCCCGCGGTCGTGGTCGTCATGCCGTCGGGATAGGCCAGCACCAGGACATAGTCGGCGGCTTCCAGCATCGAGGCGAACATCTTCCGCGCCGTCAGCCGGTAGCGCCCGTCGGGCAGGCGTTTCGCCCGCGCGGTCAACGGCCGTTCCCCGATCAGCGAGGTGTGCCCGGGTTCCGAGAAATTGCCGCCGATCAGCTTCCCCCGATCCACCACCAGCTCGGCGATCATCCGCTTCGTCGCCGTGGATATCTGGGGACTTTCCAGCACCGGATTGACGACCGAGGCGTGCATGTTGAACGACAGCGCCGTCGATGGGCAGCCCTGGCCCAGCGCCTCGTAGGCGATGGTGTGGCCCAGCAGGCTGACGCCCTGTCCGCCATATTCCCTGGGCACGGTCAGCGACAGGAAGCCCTCGCGGCACAGGATGTCGTAGTTCTCGGTCGGGTGCGATGCGTCGCGGTCGTGCCGCGTGGCGCGGGTGGCGAAATCGGCGGCCAGTTCCAGGCATCTCTCGCGCAGGCGCCTGTGGTCGGGGGAAAGCTCGAAGTCCACGCTATGCCCTCTCGGACGGGGTGACGTCGCATCGGCGGGAAGGCTAAAGCATGATCCCGCTGAGCGGAACCGTGGCAGCGGGTGAATCATGCGGTCAGACAATAAGATAGCGCGCGCTGACCGGTTACGGTCAGCCGGAAAGCGCGCTAGCCCGGATTTCTCACACGTCGCCATCAATCATGCTTGGTGACGGCAT
>CAYZKM010000340.1:0-5720 GCA_964478525.1 uncultured Bifidobacterium sp. | reverse complement strand
ACGTCAGATACAGCCCGCTCGGCCCGTGGCGGAACATCCCGGCGTAGCCCATGTCGGTCGTCGGTGTGGCACCTAATGACTGTCCATACGGATCGTATCCATAAGCCAGCGCGTTGGTCGGACTGATGAACGCCCGGCGCACCGAGCCAATCTGATCGATCCTGTAATAGGCCGAGGCACCGCCCGGCACGAACTCGCCCTCGGGATAATACGCCCGCGCCACCGCGTTCGCGCCATCCCGCGCCTGACACAGGCGGTCACCGCACCAGAGATACCGCGTGGTAACCGCCGCCCCGCCACCCGCTGGGGTTTCGGTGATCGCCACCTGCCGGCCGAGCCCGTCATAGCTGAATGCGCTCGCCTTGCCGGGCTGCGCGGGATAGGTGATGCCGAGCAGCCGGTCCTCGGCGTCCCATGTATAGACGCGCTGCCCGTCGGACACCAGGTTGCCGTTCGCGTCATAGGTGTAGGTGACCGTGCTGTTGTTGGCGTAGGTCTTCGAGATCAGCCGGTTCTGCAGGTCGTAGGCCCAGCTCGTGGTGAAACCCTTGGGGTCGGTGCGACTGATCAGCCTGTCGACCTCGTTGTAGCCGAACAGCGTCTGGCCTCCGGCAGCGTCCGTTGCCGCGATCAGGCGTCGATTGGCGTCGTAGGCGTAGTCCCAGACCCGTCCCTGATGGTCCCGATAGGAAACCGGGTCAAGCCTGTCGTAGATGTAGGTGTCGGTGGTCCCATCGGGATAGGTGACCTGCGTGACGCGATCGGCGGCGTCACAGCTGTAGCGGAGGGCCCAACCCTCGGAATCCGTGCGGGTCGCGACGCGGTTGTATGCGTCGTAGGTGAAACTGACAGCGATCTGGTTGTTGGCGTTGAGGATGGCGGTCAGATTGGCCGAACCATCGTACTGGTAGGTCGTTGTCTGGTTCAGTGGGGTGATCTAATCTAGCATGCCCCTGGCTCCGGTGTCCCAGGATCGCATCTGCGGTTCTTAGTTACATGCCAAGCAAAACAACTTGCCAGTTCACTTGGAATACTAGGCATGCTCATCAGCGCCCAGTTCCTGATTTCAGTATCATCATCGATCCCCGCGCCGCCACTCCAAATTTCTAAATAAAAAGAATGTTCCGGCTCTCTTGGAAAGAACAAAAAGCCGCATCAGACTGGTACGTTTCGACGTAGATAATACTCCAGCCTTTAAATCGGAACAATTGTAGAATGTCAACTTTAGGTGACCCCAATCGCTGTGCTATCACCGGCGCCAACGATTCTTGCCGTTCTTTCGGCAATGAGCGGTCGATCACATCACACGGCGTTGTCGCCGCGCATGCAGTCGGGACTTGGAGACCGAGGAGAAGAATGCCAAGCATGCGCATCAAACACCTCGCTTCATGTCAGTCGCCACAGGAACATTTTGTGCCTGGCGGCGTATAGCGGTACCAAGTTTGCTTGCCAAAATACCCGCTATACGTCCGCCCAAAGTTTGGTCCACCCGTGCGGAACGCACTCCATACAGTGCGTCCGCCCCCAGGTCGCCCCCATAGAGGACAACATGCCCCGGGGTCACGCCGACGTCTCCGACTTGAGGCTGCCCCGTGACACGGCTGAAGCTGGGGCTGTTGGCAAACTGGCCACTGTACAATCGGCCAATATTGATCCCAGCTTGCGCATATATGGAAGAGACTGAGCCAGAGCAATCAGCACCGCTCTTCTCGCTCCCGCCCACCTCATACGGGACGCTAGAATTCGCCCAGTCTTCGGCAGCTGCCCAAATGCGACTCTGTTGTTCAAAGTTCAATTGTAAACCAAAGGGGTCAAAATAGCTAACTGGATTCCCCTCAACATACGGGTACAGATTCCCCGCAGGATCACTGCTTTCCCCCAGCGGATCCCGCGACAGCCACCGCCCGGTGTTCGGGTTATAGGCGCGGTATTGCGTGAGGTAGAGCCCGCTATCGGCGTGGTAGAACATGCCGGCGAAGCCGAAATCCGTCACCCGCGTGGCTGACCCGATCGCGTTGCCATACGCATCGAACGCGTAGGCCGGCGCGGTGGGGCTGGTGAACGCCCGACGCACCGAGCCGATTGTCATGATGGTCGCCTGCTCTTCGCAGCCGGCAGGCCGGACTCACCTGGAGAAAGTCCACTTATCGCATTGTCCGATATTCAGTTACTGATCACCATCGGAATTGCCGTCTTCGGGCGGATGCCAAATTCTGAACTGACCATGGGCCAGTAGGCGTGCGGAAGCGTGAGCATTAATCCAAAACTCACGCTCCAGCGAAACATACCCCAGTTTCTTGAGATAGCTGGAGATAATCGTAAGGTTTAAGCGATCTTTTTTCCGACGGGCTTGGTACAGTTCTGGCTCTTCAAACTTCAAGGGCTGCCCTTGTTCAAAAAATTCCCACCTGTCCGATATATCATCGCGGGTCACGTAGACAGACCGCTGCGATTTTCCAGCTACGAATGACTTGATGAAGCAAGCAGTGCCCACGGATGCCGGAAAATAGCTCATACGGAATTGAACAACTTCATCAGGTATGGCTTTCGAGATCGCGACGACCATCGACCGATACCCGTCCCTAACACTGCTCACAAACAGATTGATCGGACCTTCTGAACTCTGAACCTCGCTCAGTAAGATGGCTCTGCGTATAGCAGACCATTGACTTAGTCCATTCGGAGATAAGGTAATGATCCTCACATCTCTTTGGCACGGCCGGTCGATTTCATATTCTCGGGTACCCCATTGAGCCCCTTTTTCCTTAATGACATCCGCGATTCTTTCTCCCTCGCCGGGGATAATTGTGAACGAGAAAATTCGTAGTTCTTCTAAGATCGTCATTGCGATGTTCCTTGCTATTTCAGTAATTTTGTCTCTATACTTGCATTGGGGTCAGCTTGCTTTCTGGCTCCAGCTTGATTGTCGAGATAATCCTGACTGCGTCCCGCTTCGAAGATTTCCCTCACCCCGTTGGGATTGATACCCTGGAGATCAGGCCGACCATTCGATACCCCGTTTCCATCAACATCTACTTGCGCCTGGTTCTTTCTGATGTCCGTGTAGCCCTGGGCGTCCCACTCAGCAGCTTTATCATTAATAGCTGCATCATGGTCCGGGGCGCCATGCTGGTTTCCCGGAATCTCTTTGATATCGGGCGCCGGGCGCGGTACGGGAGGTGCGTTCGCCATTCCCCCCGGAGGTATTGGGCAGGCCCCCCACTAGAAGGAGGGTGCGGACACAATCCCATAATGGTGCAGATCGGTGCGGTGACCGAGAGTGGAAGAAGGCCGCTCCGATCCGTATAGCTGAGCGGATTCCCCCCGACATATGCATAGATTCTCGGTCCCGACACGCATTCGTCGCACCGGGAGGCATTTTCCCAGGCGTCTTCAATGGCTTGCGGCCGAATCGCGCTGATGAAGCTCATGCCCCGCCGGCGAATTTTCCCCTGACGCGCATTCTGGGCCGCGGGCGCGGCGGCGGGCAAGGCCGCAGCGGCTAAGGGGAATGCCGGAACCCGGTCCGATCCCGACCGAGACCGTAGACTCACAGCACCCGCACGTCGCCCGCGGTCGCGTTATGGCCGGTGTCGGGGTCGACCTCGTAGAGCACTCGCCAGCCTCCCGCGGCGGGCAGCTCGCGCACGCCGGGCATTTCGCCGATCGATCGCGTGGCGGAAGCTAATACCGCGGCGCTTCATCACCCAGTCGATCGGCCCGCCGCCGCAGCCGAAGCAGTGCTAGAGGTTTTTCGCCGGTGTCACCTTCAAGGACGGCGTGTCCTCGGCGTGGAACGGGCACAGGCCGGCGAGATCAGCGCCCTGGCACGCCAGCACCACCCCGGAGGCCTCGATCAAGCCGGCGACCGGCACCGAGGCCTTCAGCCGCTCCAGCTCCGCTTCCGCGATCCGCGCCATGTTGTCTCTCCCGCGCAACGGCCAGGGGTGGGCCGAAACTCGTCAAGGGGAATCGAGCACCCTCTTGAGGTTGGATGATACAACATGATACTGACTGTTAGTCAACAGCATTGGGGTGGACGGAGATACAGTATGGGGTCAATTTCCGGTGGTCGATTCCGATGAACTTCCCCGCCCGGCTCACCCAGCTGCGCAAGGCGCAAGGCTATTCCCAGCAGCGCCTCGCGGACGTCGTCGATCTCCATGTCAACCAGATCCGCCGCTACGAAGCGGGGTCGGCGCAACCAACCCTCGACGCCCTGGTCAGCCTGGCGCGCGCGCTGCATGTCAGCCTCGATGCGCTGGTGTTCGAGGAAGGCGAACGCGGGCCGGAACCGGAACTGCGCCTGCAGTTCGAGGCACTCAGTCAGTTCACCCCGGAGGAGAAAGCTGTCGCGCGAACCGTGCTCGAATCACTCATCCTCAGGCATAATGCCAACAGGTTCAGCCGTGATGCTTCGCCGGGCGACAGGACGGACGCGGCGTGAACGGATTGGCGGCGGACACCGCAGGGGATGGGGAAGCGAGAAGGTGAACTCGGCGGCTCGGCGCCGCGGGCGAAGGAACGAACCCTCAGTCTCGCGGATAGCCCTGCGGGAACCAAACACCACGCCTTTCCGTGTTTCCAACGTTTGGGCGAGCATGTTTCTGCTCGATTTGATCCATCTCCACATCTTCAACGCACTCAACAATTGGCGGAGGACCACTAGGCCCGAAAACATGACCTCGCAGGAGGTCAACGGCATCGTCGCGACTGTAAGCCGTGACTCCGCAACCCAAGTTGATGGCGGTGGGTTTGGGGATGGTCTCAAAACGAAACCAGAATCTACGTAACGTTTTCATTTCAGTTCAAACCGAATTACGGGACCAATATTGGGGTTCCCCACGCCTGGAATAATCCCATGCCCCGGATCAATTCCGGGCAATTGATTTTCCAGTCCCTCATAGTACGGCAGACTGGAAGGAGGAGCAACATAATCAATGTCGCTTCCAACCTGTCGCGCACCCCTGGCGGCAGAGCCAACGACTTCCAAAGGTCTACCCGCCTGATTTACTGTGGATTGGATTTGATCAATTTCCGAACGGGCTAAATCTCCCATGTTCGGAGATTGAGAAGAGGGCGACAACAACTGCCGTCCAACCGCACCGGCGATCCCGCGAAGGGCCGAGCCCGCTCCGGCTCCGGCGGCCGCCCCTTTAAAGAGCGTGAGCGGATCATTCGGTTGTGTGACATCGCAGGGACCGGGCGCGTTCGCGGGTTGTGGCCAGAGTAGGGCGCCCGCCGCGGCAGCCGCTACGTCGATTTGCATGATCAGAGCAGTCGCCTTCGCGTTCTGGCGCAACCTTATTGTGCAAAGAGGTTTACGACCCGTGATCTCGGTGGGCTCACGCCCTAATCTGGGACCATGTCAATCCGTATGGACGCTTCGATCTCGATATTGAGACCCGCCGGCCAATCTGGTCGACGCCGTAGTAGTAGGATTGCCCTGGCGACCCAGGCACGAACTCGCCCTCGGCGTGATAGGTCCGTGCGGATCGGGCAGAACGCCGCCGTGGAAGGCGGCCTCTGATTGCGATCAGTCCCCATGCAAGCTGGGATGGCGTCATCGCCGGCTTGCGCGGGATCGCCGTCATTCGCCGGGTGGCCCGGCTGTATGGGCTGCGGCCTGGTCCTGTCGTCACGATGGCGCTTTTGCGCCATGTGGCCTAGGTCCTGTGGACACTAGCGCTTCCGGCGCGGCCTGAAGATGTGATTCAAGG
>CAYZKM010000339.1:0-5722 GCA_964478525.1 uncultured Bifidobacterium sp. | reverse complement strand
TGGTCGGGGCGGCGGGACTCGAACCCACGACCTCCTGTACCCAAAACAGGCGCGCTACCAGGCTGCGCCACGCCCCGACGACCAGCGCGGAACCTATGGGGCCGGCGGCTTTCAGGCAAGGGCCGGTTTGGCCCTGATCGCGACCACCGCCACGCTATGGCGCGTTGCCGAACAGCCGGTGCTGCACCTTGTCGCCCACCCGGATATCCAGCTTCGCCGTGGTGCCGGCCGCCAGTTCCAGCGTCGCGCGCACCGGCCCGCGGCTGCTGATCGTGGCCAGGCTCTGCGGCACCGTGTTCTCGGCGATCGCGCGGATCGACCCGTCGGCGTTGATGAACACCATGTCCAGCGACGCCAGCGTGTTCTTCATCCACATCGTCGACTCGCGCGGCAGCACCCAGTCGAACAGCATGCCGCCATCGGCGGGGACCGAGGGGCGGAACATCTCCCCCACCTCCTGCTGCTGCGGCGTCGTCGCCATCTCGACGGTGAAGACATGCTGGCCGCCGTCGCGCGTGACGATGACCAGCTTCTCCTTCGGCAGTTCGGGCTGCGGGCCGGTCGGCTCATGCGATTGCGCGACGGCAGCCATCGGCGCCAGCGCCAGCACCGCAAGCAGGAAACGACGTTTCATCTCCGGAAACCTCCCGCGCGGTCAGCGCTGCTGCGGCATCGCCTCGGGGATGATCGTCGTCACGATCGAGGCATCCAGCGCCTCGTAATCGTGATACCCGATCGTCTCATACAGTTCCGCACGCGTCTGCATGCGGTCCACCATGTTCTGCGTGCCGCCGTCGCGCCTGATCGCGGCATACAGTTCCGCCTGCACCTTGTTCGCCACGCGCAGGCTGCTGACCGGCCAGATCACCATCTTGTAGCCCATCGCCTCGAACTCGGACGCGGTGAAGAACGGCGTGCGGCCGAACTCGGTCATGTTCGCCAGCAGCGGCACGCCCGGCAGGCGGCGCGCCACTTCCTTGAACATCTCGGCGGTGGTCAGGGCCTCGGGGAAGATCGCGTCCGCGCCGGCTTCCAGGAACAGCTTCGCACGGCCCACCGATCCGTCGATCCCCTCGCTGGCCGCCGCATCGGTGCGGGCGACGATGTACAGATGCCGGCGCGCCTTGCGGGCGGCGGCGATCTTGGCCGCCATGTCGTGCGGGTCGGCCAGCTTCTTGTCGTTCAGATGGCCGCATTTCTTGGGCAGCAGCTGGTCCTCGATATGCACCGCCGCCGCGCCCGCATCCTCGAAGCTGCGGATCATGTGCATCACGTTCAGCGCCTCGCCATAGCCGGTGTCGCCATCGACCAGCAACGGCAGCCCGGTCGCGCGGGTGATGGTGCGGACGAAGAAGCACACCTCGTCGACCGTGATCATGCCCAGGTCGGGGATGCCCATCGACGCGGTCATGGCCGCGCCCGACAGATACAGCGCGTCGAACCCGGCCCGCCTGGCCTGCAGCCCGGCCTGGCCGTTATGGGCGCCCGGCATCTGCAGGATGCCGGGGCGGGCCAGCAACTGGCGGAAGCGTTCCCCGGCCGGGGCGGTGGGAAGATCGTCGGCGATCAGATAGGTCATGGCGCGGGCTCCTTTGCCTTGCCGGATAGCCGATGACGGGCGGAATGAACAGGGAAGGCGGCCGTCATGGCGCCGGCCCTAGGCATCCTCGGCGGTCGCCGCCCGGTTCTCCCCGATCGACATCGCGCAGATGCGCGACAGATGCGCATAGGGCAGGCCGGTTTCCGCGGCCCAGTCGTTGAAGCGCTGCTGCACCAGGCGCAGATCGCGCTTCGAGGTTGGGGCGGCGGCGATGTCCAGCCCGGAATCACGCAGGCAGGCCACCACATCGGGGTTCAGGATGAAGCAGTCCTTACCGATGAAGCGCAGGAAATACTGCCCCGTCGCGCCGCCGAGCCTGGTTCCGCGCCGCGCCAGCAGGTCGACCAGGCCGATCAGGTCGGTGCTCGGCCAATCAGCCAGGAACCGCCCGAACCCGCCATGCCCGGCCGACACGTCGCGCACGAACCGGGCATTGGCGCGCACCGCCATGATCTTCGCCGCGTTGCGCACGATGCGGGTATCGGCGGTCAGGCGGTCCCAGAACTCGTCCGGCTCGAACGCCAGGCGCACGGGATCGAAGCCCAGGAAGGCGGCCTCGAACCCCGGCCATTTGGCCTCGATGACCTTCCAGACGAACCCGGCCGAGAAGATCCGCTGCGCCATGCCCGCCAGCACCCGGTCGTCTGGCAGGGACCGCAGCGCGTCCTGCGGCGGGACCGGTGGCAGCAGGGCGGACAGCGCGGCCGCGCCGCCCTTGCGGGCCTCGGCGCGGGCGCGGATCGGGGCGAATGATGGCATGGCCGCAGGCTAGCGCGCTTTCCGGCTGACCGGAAACGGTCAGCGCGCGGCTAGCTCATTGTTTGATCGCATGATTCACCCGCTGCCACGATTCCGCTCAGCGGGATCATGCGCCAGGCCCAGATTCCCGCCCGGCGCAACGGACACGCCCGGCGTGGCGGAACCACCCGCAATCCCCGCGCAACAGCCGGTTTGAACGCCGGCGTCACGACAGGCATACTGGCGCGCAGCAGGTGCAGGGCCGGACCACCGGCGCCTGGCCTGACGCCCAAGGATCAATGCTGAAAGGAGGCCGCCGTGCCAGCCCAATCGCTCAATCACTATACCATCCAGACCCGGGACCTGGAGCGGACCAAGAATTTCTATCAGGATGTGGTCGGCCTGACGGTCGGTGACCGCCCGCCGCTGAACTTTCCGGGGTACTGGCTGTATTGCGGTGACGTGCCGACCGTCCATCTGCTGGGCTACCGCGCCATCGATCCCGTCATCGCCGACGGTCCGTCCTATCCCGCCAGGACCGGACGGCTGGACCACATTGCCTTCGCCTGCACCGGCCTGAAGGACATGAAGGCGAATCTGGAAGGCCGTGGCATCAAGTATGACGAACGGGTGCTGCCCCGCCTCAACATGACGCAGCTGTTCTATCTCGACCCGGACGGCATCGCCGTGGAGTGCAACTTTCCCGCCAGCGAGACCGAGACCGCGACCAGATAGAGATCGCCCCGCCTGAGCAGTGAAGACCGAGGAGGCGCTGCTGCTGGTCGGTCATGGATCGTCCCGCCATCGACAGGCGGGACGCATCCTGCGCAACCACGCGGCATGGCTGGGGCATGCGCTGTGGCCCAGGCCCGTCCGCATCGCCTTCCTCGCCGGAGAACCGCGTCCCGACCAGGTCCTGGTTTCCCTGCGGTCGCGTGTCGTCCACGTCGTTCCCTTCTTCATGGAAGCGGGCCATTTCAGCACGGTCGCATTGCCGCGCGCCTTGTCGCCGGATACCGGGCCTGCGCCGTGGCCCGGCCAGGAGATCCGCCTGCACAAGGCTGTCGGCACACACGCCATGCTGGCCGGCGCCATCGTACGCCGTCTGCGCGCGGCCTGTGTCGGGGCGGATATCGACGCGGCGGATGCCGTCGCCGTGCTGGTCGGTCACGGCTCTGCCCGGGCGCCCGGACGCCATTTGAGCCTGCACGATCATGCCGCGCATTGTCGGGATGTCGGGGCCTTTCACGCCGTCCGCGTCGCCTGCCTGGAAGAACCGCCATCGGTCCAGGATGTGCTGCAATGCCTGCCGGACCGGCCGGTCGTCATCCTGGGGCTCTTCGCCGATGAAGGCGGCCACGTGCGGGACGATTTGCCGGCGGCGATGGCCGCGGCACGAGGATCGCGGGCCGCGCCCGTGGTGGATGGCGGGATCATCGGCGACGATCCGATCCTGAGAGACATCGTCATCGCGACGATCTCGGCCTGATCGTATCCTAGAGCATGATCCCGCTGAGCGGAACCGTGGCAGCGGGTGAATCATGCGATCAAACAATAAGATAGCGCGCGCTGACCGTTTACGGTCAGCCGGCAGGCGCGCTATGATACCGGATGGCGCCTGCCCTTGCGTCGCCGATCAATCCCCGTGCGGGACGGCACCGAAGAACAGGACGCTCATGATCGCGAAGACCGGCAGCAGCAGCGCGGCCGACAGAATCATGAAGCCGAAGAAGCTGGGCATCCGCACGCCGCGATGCGCCGCAATGGATCGCAGCATCAGGTTCGGCGCGTTGCCGATATAGGTCAGGGCACCGAAGAACACCGCCCCGGCCGAGATCGCGGCCAGGACCGGCCCGTGATGTCCGGTCAGGTTCGTCGGGTCGATCCGGGCAAGCTCGAAGAACACCAGGTAGGTCGGCGCATTGTCCAGGAACGCCGACAGCACCCCGGTCAGCCAGAAGCACACCAGCGGGATGGCGTGCCCATCGGCGTCCAGCGCGATCCGCAGCAGCGGCGCCAGCGGCCCGCGCAGCCCCTCGCCCAGCATGCGCAGCACCGGATCGATGGTGATGAAGATGCCGGCGAACAGGATCGCCACCTCGGCCATCGGATGCCAGTGGAAATCGTTCGCCCGCCGGATCGCCGGCGCGGTGATCCGTATCGACACCACCATCACCCCGATGCACACCGCCGCGCAGATCAGCCGCTCGATCCCGATCTCCAGGCCCAGCACCATCACCCGCGCCAGCGGGACATAGGCCTGGAACAGCACCGACAGGATCACCACACCGATCAGCCCGGCATTGGCCCAGCCACGCACGCGGAACCGCTCGGGCGGCGGAGGCGGCGGTTCCGACCGGGCCAGCCAGGCATCCAGCATCCAGAACACGCCCAGCAACAGCCCGTTCACCAGCAGGAAGGGCAGCAGCAGATGCACGGTAGGCCAGAAGAACGGCACCCCGCGCAGCAGGCCGATATACAGCGGCGGGTCGCCAAGCGGGGTCAGCGCTCCGCCGGCATTGCCGACCAGGACGATGGCGAACACGGCCAGATGCAACTTGCGCGTGCGGTGCGCATTGGCATGCAGCAAGGGTTGGATGGTCACCATCGCCGCCCCGGTCGTGCCCATGAACGACCCCATGGCGACGCCCAGCGCCAGGGTCATGGTGTTGCCGATCGGCCGTCCGGCCGGACCGCCACGCAGCAGGATGCCGCCCGCCGCGGTGTACAGCGCGCCCAGCAGGGTCACGAAGGGCAGGTATTCGATCAGCAGCGCATGCCAGACGACATGCCATGCCTCGCCAGGCCCGGCCAGGACCGCTTTCGGCACCACCAGCGCCACCGCCCAGCCCAGCGTGATCCAGCCCATGTTCCGCTCCCAGAACCGGGGGGCCGCCGCGGGCAGCGTGGCGATCGAGAGCAGCAGGCCCACGAAAGGCAGGTCCCAAAGCAGTGCGGTCATGTCGGTCCGGTCGGTTGCGCGGCCCCGACCCTGCAAGTAACTTCCCCGCCGCGCAACAGGGGTGACATTGCATGGACATGACGGGTGAACGGCGTATCCCGGCGCCACGGCAGACCGTGTGGGATGCGTTGAACGACCCCACCGTGCTCAAGGCCAGCATTCCCGGCTGCGACAGCCTGGAGAAACTGTCCGACACGCAGTTGAAGGCCACGGCCGCGATCAAGATCGGCCCGATCTCGGCCAAGTTCGGCGGCGCCGTCACGCTGTCCGATATCGACCCGCCCAACGGCTACACGATCAGCGGCGAGGGCCAGGGCGGCGTCGCCGGCTTCGCCAAGGGCGGCGCGGTCGTCCGCCTCACACCCGATGGCAGCGGCACGGTGCTGCACTACGAGGTCAATGCCGCGGTCGGCGGCAAGCTG
>CAYZKM010000338.1:0-5743 GCA_964478525.1 uncultured Bifidobacterium sp. | reverse complement strand
CCACGCGGCATAGGCCTGCTGCGTCACGCCGGCCTCGCCGCCGCTGTCGTAGCCGAGCGCCCGAAGTCGCATGATCCGACCCGAGCCGTCTGACAATGGCCAGCCGCGATCGAGCAGGCTGGCCAGCATGCGATCCCAGTCGTCCGGATTGTACGCCGGACTGGCGGGCATCCAGGTCGAATCGACCACCCAGGATTCCGCGTCGACGCCCCAGCCCCGGACGAGAATCTCGAAACGGTTGGCCTGGACGTCGACCGCCGCGGTCAGGTAGCGGACGCCCTCTGGCACGATCCCCAGCTTCAGGTCGGCCTCGGCGCGGTCGGCCAGGCCGGTCGCGTCGATCGAGCCGACGATCCGTGGCGCGTCGTACGGGATCCCGAACTGCTTCGTGGTGACCTCCCGCAGGGACCGATCATCACCGCTCGCCATCCACTCCCGCGTCGCCCTGACCTTCGCTCGGGCAAGGCCCCCTAAGCCGCCCATGACGAACGGGCTCATCAGGCCGGTGATCCAGAAACCGGCCGCGTCGCGCTTGACCAGCTCGCCGGTGATCTCGCCGTCCTGCGTCAGGGTCTGGCCATCGCCGACCCATTGCAACGATCGGATCATGTTGCGCCGGTGGCCCTCATCGAGCACGCATCCGTTCACCGGACAGATCAGCCGGGCTTCCTCGGCGATCACATCAAGCGGCGTGTCGTCGGGGTGATGCAGCTGCATGACGCGTGACGCCGTGGGGTTCGGCGAAGACCAGGCGCCGCACTCTGGGCATTCCCACCAGCCGATCCGACGGTCCGATTCCGCGTACACCGCCATCACACCCTTGGTCCACTTGGAGGCCGCGAGGCCCGCCGCCCGGTCCGGGTGGCTGGTGATGCACAGCATCGACTCGCGTCCGAATGTCTGGCGCCTGATGTCGAGGAGCGCCTTCACGTCGCCGAGCGTGGGGTCATACGCATCGATCTCATCCGCGATGATGCGGCCGGCCGACTTCGAGATCAGCGAGGACCTGGCCGCGACCAGGAACTGGACCCACATCCCGCGGAACCGCTTGAAGCCCAGCGAATCGTCTACCGGGCGCGGCCCGAGCTTCGACTGGATGATTTCGTGGGTCTCGATCATTGGGTTGATGCGTGACTTCACGAACTCCTGCATCGCCGTCTCGGTCTGCATGTACCAGAGCATGTCCGCCGGATCCTGATCGACGGACGCGGCCAGCCAATTCGCGGCGATCTCGGTCTTGCCGCACTGCCCCGGGCCGACGATCGCGACGGTGGTGAAGTCCCCGCCCAGTGCCTCCATCGGCTCGCGCAGGTATGGCGCCATGTCATGACGCCACCGCCCGACATAGCCGCCGCCCTCGTTGGCCAGCCACCGGTGTTCGCTGGCCCAGTCCGCCACCGAGACGCGCTTCGGCGGCAGGAAGTGCGCCTCGAAAATCTCGGCGACCAGCCTGCGCGCGTCGTAGAAGGGCGGTGGCTCAAACGATGCGGTGGCGTTCGGCATCAGGCTCCAGGTCCATTCGGAGGTCGCGCACTAGGCCGCGCTGTGTCTCATCCAGGCGGTCGTCCAAAGCGCGGATCACGGTCGCCGGCAGGTTCATGTCGCGCCCCGCCTGGAGGATCGCGGCATGGATGGCGCGGTTCCAGCGGCCGATGGCATTCCCCAGCATCGTCCGCGTCTCTGGAACCGACACCAGGTATCCGCGCTGCACCCGCAGATCGTCCTCGGCCTTCAGCGCCCTGAGTTCCTGCAGGCGTTCCTTGCCGCTGAGTGCGGAAGTTACTTCTCCGGACACGTCGTCCAGCGGCAGGCCCAGTTGCGCAATCGCGGCCTGGCGCCTGGCCTCTTCGCGCTCTTCCTCGGCCCGGCGATCGTCCAGGAACGCACGAACTGCGATGGCGTCGAACTGCCATTCCCGGCCGTTGGTCCCCTCCTGCACGATGGGGAAGCCCTCATGCCGGTCAAGCCAGGCGTTAATCGTCGGCACCGAAACCCCAAGCACCTGCGCCAGTTCCCGCTTGTTCACGCGGACCGGGGCCGGTGCTGGCGCATCGGACGACAAGCTAAGGGACAACCTAAACTCCTGATTGATATAGAAAAATCACCGTCTCACCGCGAGGGTTCTTGCCCCCCGGTAGGCGCGCCTCCCGGAAGGACCCGTGCCGTCGCCCCGGCTCGGCCGCGAGGCGGGCGGCTGGGGGCGCGGTGCCGCACGGGTCTCGCCGGCGGCTGCCTGCCTGGCGGGCGCCGAGGCCGCGGTCAGGAGGCGGGCGGCGGGACCGGCGTGAAGTCGAGGTAGTAACTTTGCCCCAGCTGGAAGCTTTCGATCACCGCCGGGTTGGTGACGACCATCTCCAGCTTTCCGGATGGTGTGTAGCGGTGGAACCGCTGGTTCTCCGGGATGCCGTCATCCCCAACTGCGACGAAAGTGAACAGCGCGCTGCCGTGCTGGTTGCGGGAGATCGTGTCGAGCGTGAACTTGGCGCGGACGTGCATGGTGGGCTCCTGACTGATAGCGGGAAACGCGATCCCGCGGATCGCGTCAGGCGGGCTGCACCATGTCGCGGCGCAGTTCGACGGGGACTGGGCGGCCGAGGACCGAGAGCAGGACGTGGACGCGCTGCTTGCCGGGCAGGTCGACCACGCCGGTCAAGTCCTGAAACGGTCCGTTGAGAACACGGACCTGGTCGCCGGCCTTGATCTCGGGCTGCCCGGCCTCGCGGGCGGCGCGGATGATCCGGTCGCCGCCGGACTGTTCGATCAGGGTTTCGACAATGCCGGCTTGGATGGGGCGACCGGTTACACCACCGCCCACCAACTGCCTGAAGCCGTTGACGCGAATACGGGGCAGGAGTTCCTCGGTGTTGCGGTTCACCGCGACGAAGACGTAGCCGGGGAAGAGCGGATCGGCGTGCAGCCCATCCGGTGTTCGGGTTTCCATCAGCGGCAGGAACAGGGTGAACCCGCGATGGATCATCAGCATCGCGGCGAGGAAATCGCAGCCGGGATGCAGCTGCGCGCAATACCAGCGATGATCGGGGGTGAGAGCCTCGGAATAGCCTACGCACCGGAGGTGCCTGAGTAGCTCAGCCCCGGTTCGGCGCCAAGCTGTGCGAAAGAGGTCCGCGTCGTCAACCATCTTTTGCTCCGTCACACCGCGTCACACCGTTTGTCACATCTAAGTCTTTGTTCTATCTATCTATTATTCTTAGTGTGACAGTGTGACAGTGTGACAGTGATGTTTTCCCCAAGGAAAGTGCTTCTATAGGGAAAATCCGGGTGCACATCGTCACACCGATACATCGCTGATATCATTGGACTTCGCCGTCACACCATCCGTCACACCGTCACACCGCCTGGTAGTCAGGGCGGGTCGTCGTCGCTGTGCAGGTCCGCTCGTGCCAACCAGATGGCACGGCCGGACGGCCCCCCGATCCTGACACCACCGCGTGATCGCTCCGCCGAAGGCAGGCGCATCATCTCGTGTTGCCATCGTCCCTGATCGAAGGGGGTGTTGGCGAAGACCTTAGCGATATCAGGACTTCGCGGATTGATCCATAGGCCATCATCGAGCGACTGGCGGGGCACGGGTTTTCCTGTGCCGGCATCCCAACACTGTGAACATTGGCACTGGAAGGCCGAACGACGGTCGGGCGGCCGACTGCAGGCGCGGATCGGCCTAATGCCCATGTGGCTCAGCACTTTCGCCGCCGTCGCCGGTGTCAGTTCGGCGTCGACGCCGAACGCCTGGTCAAGGAGCACGCCAATCGGATCCCGGTCCGTGCTGCGGTGCAGGGTTATCTGGTATCCCAGCAGGTGCTGCAGCATGCGCCGCGGACCATCGTCCATCGCGGCTTCCTTGCTGGTGACGATGAACTCCCCCAGCGCGGCGACGCCCTCGGCCAGATCGCCGTCGTCAGGCAGGCCTTCGTGCGTCAGCACAAACCAGCCGGACAGCAGCGCCCCCTTGCCGTCCATCTCCCGTGGGTCGCAGCCACGGTTGGCCAGGGCGCGTCGGAACAAGATCAGGCTCTCCTGGTATCGCTCGAACGAGCTGATGGCACGTCCCCACAATGCAGGCGCCTGGCCGGCCACGAAGGTGGCCAGACCACGATGCTCGGAACTGTAGTCTTCGCCGCCCTGTGGCTTCAGGAGCTCCAGCATGATGAAACGGTTGAGGTGCTGCGGTTCCAGCTCGGGCGGGTTGATCGAGAACATTACGACGTTGCTGATGACCTCAGCCGCGCGGCCCTTGCCGTCCGACGTTCCCCGAGCCAGCTTGGTGCCTTCGTCGCCTGATGCCGACAGCACGATGTCGATCAGATCGCGTCCGGATGATCGGTTGCGGTCGTTGCTCTCATCGATAATCGCCGGGATCGCTCGGCCGGCGATGGTTTGCTCCATGCCGGCCTTGGACGTGTCGTTGCTGTAGTCATGCACCGGCCATGCAGCCTGTATGATGCGGCGTAGCGACGATTTGCCCGACCCCGTGCCACCGGTGATGAAGCCGTTGCAGCGCCATTGCAGCGCGCCGCACAGGTATCCGGAGAACAGAAGGCCGAGAAGGGCGATCGGGCCAGCAGGATTTTGCCATGCGAAGAATTGCTGCAGATCCTGCTGGATGCGCTCCGCCACGCGGTGGTCGCAGGGTGTGGTCGGGCGAGCGGAGGGCTCGGCCGCGATCCATATCTGGTCGCCGGTGCGGGTGCCGGCACGCACCCATCCGTCCCCGATCAACACCATGTCGCCGCAATGGATCACCGGCATGCCGTCGGCGGTGCGCCAAACACCGGGACGACGCAGTTTCAGGCGCTGCCCGATCAGACCTCTGGACGACGCGCGCTCAATCAAATCCTGCGCCGCCTTGTTGATACGGAAGTCCACGGTGACGGACTTCTTGCCGCCGGCGCCGTCATCGACCTCCTTCTTCAGCGGAAACTGGCGCATCAGCCAGCTGTCGTCACCGCGGAACAGGCCGATCAGATCATGGCGCGAGCCGAGCTGCCGCGCGGTGAATTCACGATACTGCCCGATCGGGTCGAGGAAATGATAAGTTCCGTTGCTGTCGCCCAACACCTGGACCGGACAGGCATCGTCCTCGGCACCAGCCGGGCCAACCGGAGGCGGACCACCACCCCTGCCACCGTCGACCACGCGGAACGCGCGATCGGCGCCGAGAACTGATTTCCGGATCGCATCCTTGCCGTTTTTGGTCATGCTGCCCCCCGCAACACGTCGTTCATGTCTTTGCCAACCGGCGAGCGGGCGAGGCGCACCTCGACACCGCGCGTCAGCCAGCGGTCGACCACACGCTGGAACCCCGCCTGAGCCGCAGGCTTGTCGTCGTTCTCCGCCAGCAGGATCACCATCCGCACCTGGTCCGGCAGCCAGACGCCACCGAGGTTTCCCATAGACACCGCGCACAGCACGCGCAGCTCAGGGCAGGCGATGGCGACTGACAGACAGGTTTCAATACCTTCGCCGATACAGATCGGCTCATCAGGCGGCGCGTCCTTGAGTGATCGTTTCGAGGATCCGCGCCACAGGCGGATGGAACCGCCCGCGAACGAGCCGAATGACATCTTGGCGTCATCCACGCGGGCCTTCCGCCATCCACCCCCGACCCGCTCCAACCAGGTGCGATGCGTGGCCAGGTGTGTGCCGTCCGGCCCGGAAATCGCGGCGACCATGGCAGGAAACCGCATTCCGGCACCGCGATGGTATAGCTGTGGATGATATCGCA
>CAYZKM010000337.1:0-5745 GCA_964478525.1 uncultured Bifidobacterium sp. | reverse complement strand
GCGACGCGGACGTCGCGGGTCGCAATCACCTTCCCCATCACCGGATCGGCCGTATAGGTCTGGTTGATCGCGATCACCGCGTCCGACCCGCCGAAGGTCGGCCAGGTGATGACGCGATACTTGCCGGTCCGCTCCTGCTCCTTGAAGACCGGGTAGTTGGTCATCTGGATGTGGCGCGCCTGCATGTCGAAATTGCCGGCGATGGCGGCCAGGTTCAGCGCCTGGACATCGGCGAAATAGGTGAACCGGACCTCGTCGATATAGGGCAGCTGGTTGCCCGCCGGATCGACGCCGACATAGTACGGATTGCGCCGCAGGGTGAACACCGGGTCGGACGCGCGCGAGACCGGCACCCAGGCGGCCATCGTCGGACGCTCGGGGTTTTCCGGGGGCGCGTTGCGGTTGGCGAACAGTTCGGTCCAGCTTTTGAAGCCGGCGGCCTGCGCGGCCTTCTCGATCTCCTCCTTCGCGGTATGCGCGGGGTGGAACTTCTTCAGGTAATGCGCGGGCAGGAACATCGCATAGGTGCGGTCCGCCCCGTCCTGGTTGGCGACCGCGGTCAGGAACAGCGTCGCCGGCGCGGCATAGGTGAAGCGCACCGCATAGGGATCGACCTTCTCCACCTTCGCCGCGGTCCCGTCCGGGTTGCGGATCCAGCCGGGCAAGGTCGGGGTCAGGTCCTTGTTCAGCAGGACATCGTTGTACCAGAACAGGATGTCGTCGGCGGTGAAGGGCTGCCCATCCGACCACCGCGCGCCCTTGCGCAGGTTGATCGTCCAGACCTTGTAGTCGGCCGAGGGTTCGGCGCCGGCGGCGATCTTCGGCTCGATCTTCGCCCCATCGGGCGAGAAGCGGAACAGCGCGTCATAGACCACGCGGACATAGTTGTTGGCATCCGCCGGGCCCAGGAAGGCGCGGCGCCAGGTGCCGCCATACTCGCCCGTCTTCTCGACCACGGGCACAACCAGGGGCTTCTCGGGCAGGCGATCCTGCACCGGCGGCAGCTTGCCGTCGCGCACCAGCGCGGCCAGGGCGGGAGCTTCCTTGTAGGCGGGGGCCTGCGCCATCACCGCGCCCGGCAGGCCGACCGCCATCACCGTTCCCAACAGCACCGCTCGGCGCTTGATATTGAATGTCACGACACCCTCCCTGTCCGGCATTGCCGCCATGTTAAGCAGTCTTTGCCACGCAGCGCGATACCCCATGATATCGATCACTTGCGGGCCGAGCATCGGGGGATGGGATCAGGCCTCGTCGACGCCCAGATAGATGGCGCGCACCCGCGGATCATTGCGCAGATCCTCGGCCGATCCGGCCAGGCGCACCATGCCGCCTTCCAGGATCACGCAGCGATCGGCCACCCCCATCGCGATGTCGATCTGCTGCTCCACGATCACCACCGCCGTCCCCTGTTCGGCCCAGCGGCGCAGGAACTCCAGGATCGGCGGGATCAGCGCCTGCGCCAGGCCCAGCGACGGCTCGTCGCACAACAGGACCTTGGGCTGCGCGACGAACGCCTGGGTCAGGGCCAGCATCTGCTGCTGCCCGCCGCTGAGGTCCCGCGCGGGGGAGCGCAACTTCTCCCGCAGGATCGGGAACATGGCCAGGGCAGGACCGGCCTGCGCCTCGAAATCCAGCCGCCCGCCGCGGAAGGCCGCGCCCAGGCGGATATTGTCGTAGACGGTCAGTTCCGGGAACACGCGATGCCCGTCCAGCACCAGGCGCAGGCCCAGGCGGGTCATTTCCTCGGGCGGGCGGGCGGTGACCGGTTGGCCATCCAGCAGCACCTCACCCTGGGTCGGGCGGATGAACCCGCCGATGGCCCGCAGCAGCGTGGACTTGCCGGCCCCGTTCGGGCCCAGGACCAGCATGATCTCGCCGCGCCCGACCCGCAGCCCGACATCGCGCAGGACGGGGACGCGGCCATAGCCGACATGCAGGTTGCGGACTTCAAGCATCGACGGATCCCGTGAACAGGGCGCGCACCCTGGGGTCGGCGGCGATCACGTCGGGTGGCCCCTCGGCGACGATCCGCCCGGTGTCCAGCACGGTGATCCGGTCCGCCACGCGCCACACCAGGTGCAGGTCGTGCTCGACCAGCAGGATGGTCTTGCCCAGCCGGTCGCGCAGGAACACCAGCAGGTCGGCGAAGCCGCGCCGCTCCTCGGGTGACAGGCCGGCGGCGGGCTCGTCCAGCAGCAGGATGTCGGCATCGCTGGCGACCACGCGCAGCACCTCCAGCACCCGGCGTTGCGCATGCGCCATCAGGTCGGGATGGTTGGACGCCCATTCCGCGCGGTACGGTTCCAGCAGCGCCAGCAGCCGCCGCCCGGCCTCGGCCTGGCGCAAATCGGCGCCGATCTCCAGGTTCTCCCAGATCGTCATCGCCTCGAACACGCGCGGGGTCTGGAAGGTGCGCCCGATGCCCAGCCGCGCCAGGGAATGGGCGGCCGCGCGGGTGGTGTCGCGGCCATGCACCAGCACCTGGCCCGAGGTCAGCGGGATCAGGCCCGAGATCACGTTCAGCAGCGTGGTCTTGCCCGACCCGTTGGGGCCGACCAGGCCGTGGATCTGGCCTGCCGTCACGGTCAGTCCGACATCGTCCAGCGCGGCCAGGCGGCCGAAATTCTTCCGGGCATGGTGCACCGCGATGGCCGGGGTCGCGGTGTCGGGCCGGGGCGGCGGCGGCGCGGTCCAGCCGGTCTCGATCCCCTCCACCCTGATATCGGCCACGCGGGTGCGCATCGTGCGCCGGCGGGCGGCGGCGGCGATGCTGCCGATCACCCCGTCGGGGAAGGCCAGCATGATCAGCAGGGCGACCGCGCCATAGCCCAGCAGCCGGTAGTCGGACCAGTTGGCCAGCAAAGCGTTGGGCACCAGGTACAGGATCCAGGCGCCGATGACGGGGCCCAGAAGCTGGCCCTGCCCGCCGATGATGACCGAGAAGAAGAAGAAGATCGACAGATCGACCCGGAACGCATAGGGGCTGACGAAGCCGACCACGGGCACATACAGCACGCCCGCCAGGCCCGAGATGAAAGCCGCGATGGTGAAAGCCAGGAAGCGCAGGCGGCCGGGGTTGATGCCCAGGGTCAGCGCGGCCTCGGGGCTGACGGCGGCGACCAGCATCCGCCGCCCGGTGCGGGTGGACCGCAGCCAGGCATGCGCGGCCAGGGTGGCGCAGGCCAGCACCATGACCAGCAGCGACAGGCCCGACAGGCCGGCGCCGAGCTTGGTTTCCAGGGCGGGAACGGCGAAGTTGATGCCGTTGATGCCGTTGGTGATGTCGTTCAGCGCGATCAGCATCTCGGGGAAGACGACGGCCGCGCTGAGTGTCACGAAGCCGAGATAGTAGCCCTGCACGCGCAACGCCGGCAGGGCGAACACCAGGCCCAGCAGCAGGGCGCCGGCCATCCCGCCCAGCAGGCCCGGGATGAAGCCATGGCCCCACATGCCGGCGATGATGCCCACCACATAGGCGGCCAGGCCGAACACCGCGCCCTGCCCGAACGACACCTGCCCGGCATCGGCCAGCAGCATGTTCTGCGCGACGGCCACGGTGACGAACAGGTTCACGATCAGGAAGTTGTGCGCCCAATAGGCGCTGCCCAGCGCCGAGGGCACGACGATGCTGGCGATCACCATCGCCGCGCCGATCAGCAGTTGCGGGGCGCGGACCCATCCGCCATGGCTGGTGTCCATCGGCTAGACCCGCCTCGCGGCCTGCCGGCCGAACAGGCCTTGCGGACGCAGCATCAGCACCCCGACCAGCAGGGCGAGGGAGACGGCGTTCTGGAACTCTCCGCCGTATTCGAAGGCGGCGTACATCGACAGCATGCCCACCAGCGCCCCTCCGGCCAGCGCGCCGAGATTCGATCCCAGCCCGCCGACCACGGCGGCGACGAACCCGTTCATCACGTAAGCCAGGCCCGAATCGTTGGCGATCGCCATGGCCGGGGCGGCGGCGAACCCGGCCGAGCCGACGATCAGGCCGCTGATGGCGAATGAGGTGACCTGCAGGCGGCGCACCCGCAACCCGGCGGCGCGGGCCGCATCCAGGTCCTGGGCGATGGCGCTGATCGCCAGCCCTGTCAGTGACCGGGCATGGAACAGCCGCAGCGCGACATACCAGGCCACAGCGAGGCCGATCGTCACCGCATAGGTCGCCGGCACCCGCGTGCCCATCACGGTGAAATTGGCGAACGGGCTTTTCACCGATTGCTGCGCCGCCCCCTGGTACAGCAGCAGGACGGCGCCGATGATGACCGACACCGCCAGGGTGGTGATCAGCCAGGAATGCTGCTCCACCGACGAGCGCAGCGGCATCAGCGTGACCACGCCCTGCACCGTCATCAGCGCGGCCAGGGCCAGCGCGGCCAGCGGCAGGAACACCAGCCACGCCGTCGTATCGGGCACGGCGGGCAGCACCAGGTAGGCGAACAGCCCGCCCAGCACCAGCATGTTGCCCTGCGCGAAGTTCAGGATGCCGCTGGCGTTGAACACCACGTTGAAGCTCATGCCGACCAGCGCGTAGATCGACCCCAGGCCGATCCCGCGCACGGCAATGATCAGAAGATCATCCACGGCGGCGTGCCGGCATTGGGATCAGGAACAGCCGTACCGCTGCTGCATCCCGCCCGGCAGGCTGCGATCGGGATAGACCGCGCTCAGCGCATCGGGCCCGACCAGGAAGTGCGTCGCCGTGCTGGGTGTCAGACCCTGCAGGACGTTCTTGAAGGTCTTGCCGTTCGCCTCGATCCAGGCGGCGATGGTCGGCCCGTCGGTCTTGCCGCCCGACCCCTCGATCGCGGCCTTCAGCAGATACACGTTGTCATACAGCGTGGCCGCGTAGGGCATCGCCAGCCTGGCCTGCTTCTCGGCGTTGAACGCCTTGGCGCGAGCCAGGAAGTCGACGAACGGCTTGGGCAGATCGTCCGTCTTGCAATAGGTGAAGGCGGTGTAGCTCAGGCCGGTGACGTCCTTGAACGCCTCTTTCCCGGCGATGGCGATGGCGGATGGCGCGAAGGTGGCGACCGTGTAGTTGCCGGTGACCTTCACCTTCCAGTTCAGCTCGCCCAGGCCCTTGATCGCGTTGCCGACATCCTCCCCGGTCGAGGAGAACACGAACAGCGTATCGGGCGCCCCGCGCTTCAGGGCCAGCAATTGCGGCGCCATGTCGGTGGCCCGGTACTGGTATTCCTGCGCCCCGGTCAGCTTCATGCCGCGGGCCGCCATCTCCTTCTTCATGGCCTCGACGAAGGTCTTGGCCTGCGCGCCGCCATCCGAGAGGATCGCGCCCGACTTGGCCTGCAGCGCCGTCATCGCCTCGTGCACCATCGCCTTGGCCTGGGATTCGGCGTTGATCAGCACGCTGAAATAGTACGGCCCGACCTGCGGCGTGATCAGTTCCGTGCCGGTCGAGCCCAGCGACGGGATCTTCGCCTCGGTCAGGATCGGCAGCGCGGCCATCGCGTCCTGGCTGACCAGCGGGCCGATCACCGCGTCGACCTTTTCCTGCAGCACCAGGCGCTTGATCTCGCCCACCGCCACCGTCGGGTCGGTCTGGTTGTCGGCATAGGTCGGCTGGATCTGCCGCCCGGCGATGCCGCCGGCCTTGTTGATCTCGTCGATCGCCATATCGACGCCGAAGCGGCCGCTTTCCGCCGGATAGGACGCCGCACCCGTGAATTCGAAGAACACGCCGAGTTTCAGCGGCGCGTTCTGCGCCGAACCCGGCCCGGTGGC
>CAYZKM010000336.1:0-5760 GCA_964478525.1 uncultured Bifidobacterium sp. | reverse complement strand
CTGCTGCGGGTCGAGGACCTGACCGTCCGGTTCCGTCGCCGCAACACCGATGTCGCCGCGGTGAACGGCTGTTCCTTCTCGCTGAACGCCGGCGCGACGCTGACGATCCTGGGCGAGTCCGGATCGGGCAAAAGCGTCAGCCTGAAGACCATGATGGGCCTGCTGCCGGACTATGCACAGACCACCGGCAAGGTCTGGCTGAACGGGCAGGACATCCTGTCGCTGCCGCCGGCGGCGCAGAAGAAGCTGCGCGGCAGCGCGATCTCGATGATCTTCCAGGAGCCGATGTCGGCGCTCGATCCCGTCTATACGATCGGCGATCAGATCAGCGAGACGATCATCCAGCATGAAGGCGTCGACAAGCGCACCGCCTGGGCACGGGCGCTGGAGCTGATGAACCAGGTCAAGATCCCCTCACCCGAGCGGCGGCTGAAGAACTTCCCGCACGAGATGTCGGGCGGGATGCGCCAGCGGGCGATGATCGCACTGGCGCTGGCGTGCAAGCCGTCTGTGCTGCTGGCCGACGAGCCGACCACGGCGCTGGATGTGACGGTGCAGATCCAGATCCTGCTGCTGTTGCGGCAGTTGCAGCAGGAGATGGGCATGGCGATCGTGTTCGTCACCCATGATGTCGGCGCGGCGGCGGAAATCTCGGACCGCATCGCGGTGATGTATGCCGGCCGTTTCGTCGAGAGCGGCACCACCCGCGAGATCATGCGCGACGCGCGACACCCGTATACACAGGGCCTGATGTCCTCGACGGTGCATGGCGGGCTGCGCGGCAAGCTGCTGGAGACCATCCCGGGCACGCCGCCCAACCTGGCACAGCTGCCCCCCGGCTGCGCCTTCGCGCCACGCTGCCGGTATGCCGCCGATGCGTGCCGGTCGGGTGAGATCCCGGTCGTGGTGCGCGAAACCGGGGCGATGGCCCGCTGCGTCCGCGCGGTGGACCTGGTCGACGCATAGCCGACCGTCCCGACACAACGTACAGACAGGAGTGATGACATGCCGGCCGCACCCACGAAGGAACAGTTCGACATCCTGGCCGCACAGACCGGACTTCCGCTGACCGAGGCGCAGAAGGCGACGCTGCTGGCGGTCTATCCCACGCTGCAGGCGATGATGGCGCGGGTGGCCGCGCCGATGCCGCGGGAAGCCGAACCGTCGCTGCTGTTCACCGCGGAGATCCGCTGATGGACGGCTTCCCCACCATCGCCGAGGCGTCGAAGCTGATCGCGGCGAAGAAACTGTCGCCGGTGGAACTGACGAAATCGTGCCTCGATCGGGTGAAGCGGCTGGACGGCAGGCTGAACGCGTTCCTGATGGTGACCGAGGAGCGTGCCATGGCGGACGCCAGGGCGGCCGAGGCGCGGGCCATGGCCGCGGCATCGCGCGGTCCGCTGGACGGCATCCCGATCGCGCACAAGGATATCTACAACACCGCCGGCATCCGCACGACGGGCCATTCGAAGCTGCTGGAAACCAATATCCCCACCGCCGATTCCCGCGTGGTGGCCAAGTGGGATGCGGCGGGCGCGGTCATGATGGGCAAGCTGGCGACGCATGAATTCGCGATGGGCGGGCCGTCTTTCGATCTGCCCTGGCCGCCGGCGCGCAATCCGTGGAACCCCGCGCATTTCACCGCCGGGTCGTCGTCGGGCACCGGTGCTGCGGTCGCCGCCGGCATGATCCTGGGCGGCACCGGGTCCGATACCGGCGGGTCGATCCGCGGCCCGGCGGCGCTGTGCGGCATCGCCGGCATCAAGCCCACCTACGGGCTGGTCAGCCGATCGGGCGTGCTGCCGCTGTCGTTTACGATGGATCACGCGGGGCCGATGGCCTGGACGGTGGAGGATTGCGCCCTGCTGCTGCAGGCCATGGCCGGGTACGATCCCAACGATCCGGCGAGCGCGGATCGCCCGGTGGCGGACTTCACCGCCGACCTCGGCAAGGGCGCGAAGGGCCTGCGCATCGGCGTGGTGCGGCATTTCTTTGAAGACGACCACCCGGTTTCCGCTGCCACGCGGCGCGGCATCGACCACGCGATGCAGGTGTTTGAGCATCTGGGCGCCGAGATCCGCGACGTGACGCTCTCGCCGATGGCCGAGTATCACGCGGTCGGCTCGATCGTGCTGACATCGGAAGCCTATGCGGTGCACGAGCCCTGGCTGAAGGAGCGGTTCAACGACTACGGCGAATTGTTCCGCGACCGCATCGCGCTGGGCGGGTTCATCCGCGCGGCCGACTATGTGCAGGCGATCCGCCGCCGGCGCATGCTGTGCGAGGAGGTGAAGGCGGCGATGGCGGATCTCGATATCCTGGTCTCGGCCTCGCAGCCCGGCGAGGCGCCGGAGATCACCGAGGTGCCGAAATGGGGCAACCTGGAGAAGCCGTCGCTGACCATGCCGTTCAACGTGACCGGCAACCCGGCCATGAGCGTGTGCACCGGGTTCGGCGCCGGCGGGTTGCCGGTGTGCATGCAGCTGGTCGCGAAACCGTTCGACGAGGTGACGCTGTTCCGCGCCGGCCATGCCTATGAGCAGGCGAGCGAGTGGCGGAAGAAGCGGCCCGCGATGGCCGCCTGACATTTACCGGAGGGTCCGATGAGCGCCGAACTGCACTTCATGACCATCGCCGAGGCGTCGTCCCTGATCAGGGCGGGGACGCTGTCGCCGGTCGAACTGACGAAAGGCTTCCTCCAGCGCATCCGCGCGCTGGACCACCAGCTCGATTCCTATCTGATGGTGCTGGAGGAACCGGCGCTGGCCGAGGCCGCGCGCGCCGAGGCCGAGATCAGGGCGGGCGGCTGGAAGGGCCCGCGGCATCCCGATCGGGCTGAAGGACATCTACAACACGGCCGGCATCCGCACGACCGGGCATTCAGCCTTGTTCAAGGACCATGTGCCCACCGAGGACGCGTTCACCGTCGCGCTGCTGAAGCGGGCCGGCGCGGTGGTGCTGGGCAAGCTGGCGACGTGGGAGTTCGCGATCGGCGGCGCGTCGTTCGACCTGCCCTGGCCGCCGGCGCGCAATCCGTGGAACCGGCTGCATGAACCCGGCGGGTCGTCGTCAGGGTCGGGCGCCGCGGTGGCTTCGGGCCTGGCGATGGCGGCGATGGGCACGGATACCGGCGGGTCGATCCGCGGGCCGGCGTCGTGGTGCGGCATCGCCGGGCACAAGCCGACCTATGGCTATCTCAGCCGGCGCGGGGTGCTGCCGCTGTCGTTCTCGCTGGATCACGCGGGGCCGATGTGCTGGACGGCCGAGGACTGCGCGCTGATGATGAACGTGCTGGCCAGGCACGACGCCGGGGATGCCGCCAGTGCCGATGCGCCCGTCTGCGACTACACCGCCGGGATCGGCACGTCGCTGCGGGGCCTGCGCGTCGGCGTCGTGCGGCACTTCTTCGAAAAGGACCTGCTGACCGATCCCGAAATGATCGCGATGCTGGAAACCAGCCTGACTGCGCTACGCGGCATGGGCTGCGCCGTCACCGACGTCACGCTGGCACCGTTCCAAGTCTACGCGGACGTTGCCAGCCTGATCTCGCGCAGCGAGTCCTACGCGATCCACCAGCACTGGCTGCGCCATACGCCGGAACTCTATGGCGCCTACGGCCGGCACCGGCTGATGGCTGGCGCATTCATTTCCGCAGCGGACTACATCAACGCCCAGCGTGAGCGTGCCAAACTGGTGGCCGCCCTGGCTGAAACGATGCAGACCGTCGACGTGCTGGTGTTCCCCACCGCCCGCTGCCCCGCCCGCCCCATCGGCGAGGACTCTATGGCGTCCGGCTTCCAGCCATTTTTCAACCGCCCGTTCAACACCACCGGCAGCCCCGCGCTGTCGATCTGCAACGGCTACAGTGAAAAGGGCCTGCCGCTGTCTTTGCAGATCGGTGGCCGCCCATTCGAAGACGCCCTGGTGCTACGTGTCGGCGCCGCGCTGGAGCGCGAACTTGGCACGAGATCGCGGCGGCCGAAGTAAAGGCCAGGGGCTCTGCCCCTGGACCCCGCTAAGGGCGTAATGCCCCTAGAACCTAATCAATTGGGGGGAAATGGAGAGAGGGGGCGACGGTGCGGTTTCAACCGGCACGATCGCCCCCTCTCTCCATTTCCCCCCATGGACGGGGATCCAAAGGGGCGTGCCCCTTTGCGGGGGTCGAGGGGGCAGAGCCCCCTCGCCTTCACCTACGCCACCGTGATCTGTGTCAGGTCCACGAACCAGCTTTGCACCGGCGTGAAGCCCTTGACCTTCTTCGACATGGCTCGGGGGTTGAGGTCGTGGACGATGAACAGCCAGGCGGCATCGTCAACCACCTGGGCGTGCGCCTTGGCCAGAAGTTTGGTTTGTTCGGCCGGGTCGAAGGTGGCCTGGGCCGCCTTCAGCAGGTCGGTGGCAGCCTGGCTGTCATAATGACCCCAGTTGTAGTTGGTCGGCGAGAAGCTGTCCTTGGCGTAGTAGCGGAACATCGTTGAGGGATCGACCCAGCTCAGGCTGATGTTCACGCCCTGCACGCCGTGTGACTGCGGCGCCTTGGGATCGCTGCGGCTGCCGACCAGCCTGGTGCCCCATCCGACCACGTCGAAGTCGGTAAAATTCTGTTGCAGGAACTCGTTCATCGGAATCGGCAGCATCTGCCCGGACCCCGAGGTCGAGATCATGATCTTTGCCTTCACCGGGTTGTTCGGACCATAGCCGGCTTCGGCCAGCAACGCTTTTGCCTTCGCGGGATCGTATTTGTACTGCTGCGTCGGCGTGCCGCAGAACAGGCTGTCAGGCGAGTAGAGTCCGACGGCCGGCTTGGCGATGCCATTCAGCATCTGGCACAGGCCCTCGCGGTCGATCGCATAGTTGATGGCCTGGCGGACGCGTACGTCCTTGAAGGCGGAGCCCTCCTCGGTGTTCAGCACATAGGGCCAGGTGTGCGGGTAAGGATGGGTGGTGACGGTGAAACCAGCCTGTTTCAATGACGGAATGGAATCGGGAGCCGGCACCTCGATCCAATCCACCTGGCCGGAGCGCAGCGCGGCGACGCGGGTGGTCGTCTCCGGCATGGGAAGTACCACCAGCTTGTCCAGCTTGGGGATACGGTCCTTGTCCCAGTAGTCGTCGTTGCGCACCATTTCGATGTACTGGCCGGGCACGACGCGGGTGATCTTGAACGGACCGGTACCGGACGGCTTCTTGGCGAACTCCGCCCAATTCTTGCCGACAGCTTCCCACTGTGCCGGGCTGACCATCAGCACGCGCGTCAGTAGCCAGGGGAAGAAGCTGAACGGGTACTTTGTCGTCATGACGATCGTGTCGTCGTCGGCCTTCTCGAAGCCGGCGACCATCGACACAGCCGCCTTGACAATCGGTGAGGCGGTGGCGTCGTACTGCGGCGACTTGTCGTCGTAGACGCGGCGCAGGTTGAAGATCACCGCGTCTGCATTGAAGTCGCTGCCGTCGTGGAATTTCACGCCCTTGCGGACGGTGAAGATCCAGCGCAGCGGGTTGGCTTCATCCGGCCGCCAGGCCGTGAACAGGCCGGCCTTGATCTCGGCTGGCTTGTCCGGATTGTTGCGCAGGTCCCAGTTCACCAGCGCGTCGTACGGCTGATACCCCAGGAACCGGAAGCCTTCGAAGCCATTGTTGGGGATGCCGTGTGATGTCGGCAGGTCGGCCGCTGTCATGGCGATGCGCAGCGTGCCGCCGCCGGCGGCCCTTGCAGGCGCTGCGGACAGCGCCGGGAGCGAGGCCGCCGCGGCAGCCCCG
>CAYZKM010000335.1:0-5776 GCA_964478525.1 uncultured Bifidobacterium sp. | reverse complement strand
CGGTGCCGGCGAAGAAGTAGGCGATCTCGATCGCCGCGTTCTCCGGGCTGTCGGACTCATGCACCGAGTTGGCCTCGATGCTCTCGGCGAACAGCTTGCGGATCGTGCCCTCGGCGGCATTGGCCGGGTTGGTCGCGCCCATCACCTCGCGGTTGCGGGCCACGGCGTTCTCGCCTTCCAGCACCTGCACCACGACCGGGCCCGAGGTCATGAACGTGACCAGGTCACGGAAGAACGGGCGTTCCTTGTGCACGCCATAGAAGCTCTCGGCCTGGGCGGTGGTCATGTGGATGCGCTTCTGCGCGACGATGCGCAGGCCGGCCGCTTCCAGGCAGGCATTGACCTTGCCGGTCAGGTTGCGGCGGGTGGCGTCCGGCTTGACGATGGAGAAGGTGCGCTCGATGGCCATGGAATGCTCCGTTGGGGCGATTGTCGGGCCGCGTCCTAGGCGTTCTGGCGCCCGACGGCAACCTTTGTGGCCATCCTGCCCGCCGCCGGGCCGCGCTTATGCCGCCGATCGGCAAAATCCGCGTGGTCCCGCTTGACCTGCGGGCGGGCTGATCCGATCACACGGCCATGTCCCTGCTCGTCATCTCCGGCCTCGTCATTCGCATGGGGGGCCGCACCTTGCTGGACGGCGCCGACCTGACCGTCGAGCCCGGCCGCCGCATCGGCCTGGTCGGACGCAACGGCGCCGGCAAGTCGACCTTGCTGCGCGCGATCGCGGGCGAGATGGTGGTCGATGGCGGGGACATCCGCCTGGCCCGCCATGCCCGCCTGGCCACGGTGAAGCAGGAAGCACCGGAAGGACCGTCCAGCCTGCTGGAGACGGTGCTGCAGGGCGATCCTGAACGCCTGGCCCTGCTGGCCGAGGCGGAAACCGCCGATCCCCACCGTGTGGCCGAGGTGCACGAGCGCCTGCGCGCCATCGGCGCCGATTCCGCCCCCGCTCGTGCCGCCACGATCCTGGCGGGGCTGGGCTTCGACGAAGCCGCGCAGGCGCGCCCGGTGGCGGAGTTCTCGGGCGGGTGGCGCATGCGCGTCGCCCTGGCCACGGCGCTGTTCGCCAATCCCGACCTGCTGCTGCTGGACGAGCCGACGAACCATCTGGACCTGGAAGCGACGCTGTGGCTGGAAAGCTGGCTGGCCCGCTTTCCCGGCGCCGCCCTGGTGGTGTCCCATGATCGCGGCCTGCTGGACCGCGCGGTCGAGGCGATCGCCCACCTGGATCGCGGCAAGCTGTCGCTGACGCCTGGCGGGTTCGACGAGTTCGTCCGTATCCGCACCGAGCGCGCGATGCAGCAGACCCGCGCCGCCGAACGGATCGCCGCGGAACGGGCGCATATCCAGTCCTTCATCGACCGCTTCCGCTACAAAGCCAGCAAGGCTCGGCAGGCACAGGCGCGGATCAAGGCGCTGGAGCGCCTGCCGCAGATCGAGACGGTGATCGAGGACGCACCCACGCGCTTCGCGTTTCCCGCGCCGGCGCGGATCGCGCCGCCGATCCTGACGCTGGACCGGGTGTCGATCGGGTACGACGGCGTGCCGGTGCTGCGCAATGTGTCGCTGAGTGTCGATACGGACGATCGCATCGCGCTGCTGGGTGCCAACGGCAACGGCAAGTCGACGCTGGCCAAGCTGCTGGCGGAACGGCTGGAACCGATTGCCGGCGAGATGCGGCGCGGCCCGAAGCTGAAGGTCGGCTATTTCGCGCAGCACCAGACCGATGAGCTGGTGGCGGGGGAAACCCCGGTCGACCACATGGCGCGTGCCCTGCCGCGGGCGAACCCGACTCAGGTGCGCGGGCAGCTGGCGCGGTTCGGGCTGGATGCCGATCGCGCCGACACGCCCATCGCCAATCTGTCGGGCGGCGAGAAGGCGCGCCTGCTGCTGGCCCTGGCCACGCGCGACGCGCCGCAATTGCTGATCCTGGACGAGCCGACGAACCACCTGGACATCGACGCGCGTGAAGCCCTGGTGAAGGCGCTGGCAGACTTTGAAGGCGCGGTCCTGCTGATCACCCATGACCCGCATCTGGTGGAACTGGTGGCCGACAGGCTGTGGCTGGTTGCCGATGGCACCGTGCGGTCGTTCGACGGGGACCTGGACGAATACCGCGCCCTGCTGGTGGAACGCGCTCGCCCCGCGGGCAAGGCCGAGGCGTCCACCCGGCGCGATGACCGCCGCGAGCGGGCCGAGGCGCGTCTGGCCCTGGCGCCGTTGCGCAAGCGCGCCAAGGACGCCGAGGCGCGCATCGCCAGGCTGCGCGACGAGAAGGTGCGGCTGGAGGCCAGGCTGGCCGACCCGGCGATGTATGCGCCTGGCCGCATCGCGGACGTGACCGCGGCGAATGCGCGCCTGGCCGCCATCGTGCGGGAAACCGCGGCGGCCGAGGAGGACTGGCTGGCGGCCGAGGAAGCACTGGAAGCCGCCGGCTGAGCATGCGCCGGCCGTATTAAGCAATTGTAACAATCGGCGCCGTGTGTCCGGACGAAGGCCCAGACCTATGCATTGGCGTGGACTCAGTCATGCCCGACGGCACGGCGGAAGGCTGGGCGCCTCACCTTGGTCCCGCCGGTCCGACCGGCCGCGCGGATGCCGATCGCGCGTTGGTCCAGCCACGGCGATGCGGTCGGCCCCCACATGGCGAGTATTTGTGGTGTGCAATTAGTGGCGGGATATCAGTATGATACCCATTGCCATGCCGGACATCCGTTACGAACACCATAGTACTCCTGCGTCGATACGTGGCATCAGGCCGTTGCGCAGGGGCGTGGCGGGCTCGGCAATACTTGCGTTCTTTTTCGGCCGGTGGCCAGTTGTCTGGATGGCGATCCGATGACACCTGTGGTTGGTGGGTACCGGCTGCCTGATGGGTGCGATTTGCGGTCGGTCCATCACTTGCGGATACGCGCGGGGTCGCCTAGTTAGGGGGTGAATCGGCGGCGAATCCGTTGGGGCGGGTCTTCGTCATCGTTTTATGTCCAGTGCAGATCAATGTGCGGGTCCTTCAATGCTTGTTCCCGAGCGGCCGTCGATGGCGCGCCCTGAGTCGCAAGAACAATGAACCAATGAACCCAAATACTCCAGGGTCGTACACCTGCCTCCTGTGTCGTCCATTGCGCGGGCGGTCCGCCTGCATGACGAGGCAGCCAGAGTACTCCCTGGCAACGAGTATGACGTATTCCTCGATCGCCGGGTGATTGAATTGTCCGAAAATGTAAAACTCCGATTTGACTTGTCGCAGGGAAAGGTAACGCTTCCCGCCGACGCGGTCCCTGCGCCTGATCCCGCCCAGATGGACGACGCCGAAGCGCAGATGCGCCGAGCGCTCGGGCTGAACGGGGGCGTGCCGCGTCCGAGGCTGGAGCAGGAGCGCAGCGAGCAGCCGATGATGCCGCGGCAGGCCGACCGGTTCGCCCCGGCGCAACGCCGCCGTTTCGTGCAGGATGGCGATGTCCCGGTGACGGTCGTCCGCCGCGAACCGATGACCGACTCGTCGGCTGCCCGCCAGAGCCTGGGCGGCGGTATCGCTGCCGGCCTCGCCGGCCCGACATCCAGCCGGTTGCAGCGCGCGGAAGCCGCGCTTGCCGCGGAAATCCAGACCCGGGACCGCCTGGAGCGGTCTCTCGCCGACGCGCAGGCGCTGATCCGTGACCTGCAGACCAAGATCGGCCATGCCGAACTGACCAAGGCCGAGGTGCTGGAGCAGGTGCGGCAGGAGAAGGAGGGTCACGCCGGCTTGCGCGCGTCGATGCAGGAGCAATCGGCGCTGCGTCAGGAAGCCGAGGATCGCGCGCGGGCCGCGGAACGCCAGATGGCGGCCCTGCACTCCGAGTTGACCGAGGAGCGGTCGGCGCGCAAGCAGGCCGAGAAGGCGCTGCACGCGGCCGAGGAAGCCCGTGAATCGGCGGAACGGCTGGTGCAGGTGCTGTCGGCCGAGGCCACGCCGGCGGCCGCCGCGACCCCCAAGCCGGCGCGTGGGCGCGCCGCTTCGCCCGCGGTTGCGCGCCCGGGCAGGGCCGCGCAGACCACGACGGCCGAACCCGAGCCGGTGAAGTGGTGGCTGCCGCAGGCGACCCCGTCCAAGCGGCGCTGAGCGTCCGTTACTCGGCGGCCCCGCGCAGGGCCGCGCCCGCTGCCAGCGGGCACAGGGGCATTGCCGCGGCCAGGCAGGCCAGCAGCAGCAGCAGATGAGGCCGCGCGGACAGGCCGGCGGCGGCCGCGGCGGCGGCGGCGACGCCGAAGATCAGCACCGGCGTGGCCAGGGGCAGAACCAGCAGAGGCAGCAGCACGCCGCCCCGGCGCGCGCCCAGCACGATGGCCGCCCCGGTGGTGCCAAGCAGCGACAGCAGCAGCGTGCCGGGCAGCAGGCCCGCCAGCAGGGCCGGGATGCCGTCGTCCGGGATCCGCAGCATGATCGACAGCGGCAGGGCCGCGACCAGCAGCGGCAGTCCGGTGACCAGCCAGTGCGCCGCCGCCTTGACGGCGGCGATCATGCCGGCGCCCAGCCCCGACAGCAGAAGCTGATCCAGCGACCCGTCCTCGAAATCCGCGCCGAACAGCCGGTCCAGCGGCAGCAGTGCCGACAGCAGCGCGCAGACCCAGACGATGCCCGGGGCCAGGCGGCCGAGTGTTTCGGGGGCAGGGCCGACGGCGAGGGGAAACAGCGACGCGGTGACCATGAAGAACAGCAGCGCGGCCAGCGTGTCGGCGCCGTGCCGCAGCGACAGGCGCAGTTCGCGCGCCAGGGCGGCGATGGCGAGGGTCATGCCAGCTGCAGGGTCATCACGTCGTCCAGCGGCAGCGGGACATGGGTGGCGGCGACGATCAGCCCGCCAGCGTCACGGTGGCGCGCCAGCAGGTGGCCGAAGCGATCCAGCGATACGGTGTCGAGCCCGATCGAGGGTTCGTCCAGCAGCCAGATCGGCGCGGTGGACAGCGCGAGGCGCGCCAGGGCCAGGCGGCGCTTCTGTCCGGCCGACAGCATGCGCGCCGGCAGGTCGGCCAGGTCGGCCAGGCCCATGGCCGCCAGGGCCGAGGCGATGGACCCGGCCCCGGCGCGGGCGGCGAAGCGCAGGTTCTCGGCCGCGGTCAGGCCCGGCTTCACGCCATCCTGGTGGCCGACATAGGCGACGCGGCGCGCATGGGCCGCCAGGTCGGCCAGCGCGTCCTGGCCGCGCCAGGACAGCGTGCCGGCCATCGGGCGCACCAGGCCGGCCAGCAGGCGCAGCAGCGTGGACTTGCCCGAACCGTTGGGACCGGCGAGCACCATCGCCCCACCCTCGGGCACCGTCAGATCCAGGTCCCGGAAGACCAGCCGCTCTCCCCGGAAGGCCGCCAGATCCCTTGCCGTCAACACATTCGTTCCTTTCCAGCCGATCCGACGGGTGCCCCCCGGTGGACGATTCCCGGTCTGTGTGATTAAAGCCGGCCTCCTGTTGCATAGTGTACCAGCGGCGCGTGCTCTACCCCACGCCGTCCCCAACTCAGAGGCGTCCTGCAAAACAGGGCGGAACGGGCGAATGACATCGATTGGGCATGATACCTTGAAAACGCGCCGCACCCTGACCGTGGGCGGCAAGGAGTATGACTATTACTCGCTGCCCGAGGCGGCGAAGGCGCTGGGTGACTTCTCCCGCCTGCCCGTCAGCCTGAAAGTGCTGATGGAGAACGTCCTGCGGTTCGAGGACGGGCGTTCGTATTCGGTCGAGGATGCCAGGTCGATCGCCGGCTGGCTGGAGAACGGCCGGTCCACCAAGGAGGTGCCGTTCAA
>CAYZKM010000334.1:0-5791 GCA_964478525.1 uncultured Bifidobacterium sp. | reverse complement strand
AGACAATAAGATAGCGCGCGCTGACCGTTTACGGTCAGCCGGAAGGCGCGCTAGCCCAGGGCGCGCGCCACCGCGTCCGCCCCATATTCGCGTTCCGCCAGCGCGCGGGCGATCTTGCCGGCGCGGATATCGGCCGCCAGCGCCGCCGGGTCGCGCCCCGCCGGGTCCCCCAACCCGCCACCGCCCGGTGTTTCCAGCCGTGTCGTCTCGCCGGCGGCCAGGATGATGCTGGCGGTCTTGGACGACAGCTCCTGCTGATGCGCGGTGCCGTGGTTGCGGATCAGCCGAGCGGTGCCGCCTTGACGGCCGCCGTGGAGGCCGGGGGCGCCGAGGGTGTGGCCGTCGGAGCGGACCGAGAACACGATCCCGTCCCGCGTCGCCCGGATCTGGCGCGCGATGCCAAGCCCGCCGCGATGGGTGCCGGCGCCGCCCGAGTTCTCGACCAGGGCGTATTCGTCGACCAGCAGGGAGTATTCGTTCTCCAGCGCTTCGGCCGGCAGGTTGGATGTGTTGGTCAGGTGGACATGGATCGCTTCCATCCCGTCCGCGTCACGACGTGCGCCCATACCGCCGCCCATCGTTTCCAGATACACGAACTCCCCTTCCCCGCCGCGGCGCGGGCCCGAGAAGATGATGGCCGGCACCACGTCGTGCGACGCCGCCTGCGCCCGGTCGGGGGGCAGCAGCGGGGCGAAGGCGCCGAACAGCGCGCGGGCGATCTTGTTGCAGGTGATACTGCGCGCGCCGACCGGGGCGGGGAAGCGCGGGTTGGTCAGGGTGCCCGGCGGGGCAAAGATCGTGACGGCATCGAACATTCCGCTGTTGGGCAGCAGTTCCGGGTCCAGCAGCGCCTTCACCGCGTAGTAGACCGATGCCTTCAGCGCGCTGTCGGGCACGTTCAGCGCGCCGCGGCATTCCGCCCCGGTGCCGGTGAAGTCGATCGACAGGGCCTGCCCGCTGACGCGCACCGTGGCGACGATCGGCACGGGATCGCCGCCGAAGCCGTCATCGTCCAGATACGCGGTGAACGCCGATTCCCCGTCCGCCATCGCCGCGATGCGGTTGCGCAGGCGGCGGGACGTATAGGCCAGCAGGTCCTCGATCGCCGCTTCCACCGCCGGCCAGCCCATGCGGGCGACCAGGCCCTTGGCCAGGCGGGCGCCGCGGTCGTTCGACGCGATCTGCACCCGCAGGTCCAGCGTGCGCTCGTCTGGGTCGCGGGTGTTGTGGGCGATCAGCGCCAGCAGGTCGGTATCCAGTTCCCCGGCGCGCACGATGCGGATCACCGGCAGGCGCAGCCCTTCCTCGAAGATGGATCGCGCCTTGCCGGAAATCGAGCCGGGCACCGGCCCGCCGACATCGGAATGGTGCCCGACATTGGCGGCCAGGAAGCGGGGCACGCCGTCGATGAACACCGGCGTCACGATCGAGATGTCCGGCATGTGCGTGCCGTTCGCCAGGTAGGGATCGTTGCAGATGAAGGCATCGCCGTCCTGCATCTTCCCGACCGGGCAATGCGCCAGCACCGCCTGCACGCTGCCCAGCAGCGACCCCAGATGCAGCGGGATGTGCGAGGCCTGCGCCACCAGCCGCCCACGCGCGTCGAACAGCGCGACCGAGCAGTCCTTGCGCTCCTTGATGTTGGTCGAGAATGAAGACCGGATCAGCGTGTTGCCCATATCCTCGGTGATCGACAGCAGGCGGTTGCTGAACACCTCCATGGCGATCGGATCGGTCAGGGATGGGGCGTTCATCACAGGCTCTCCAGGATCAGGTTGCCGGACGCGTCGACGGTGACGGTCCAGCCCGTGGGGACAATCGTGGTGGCGCTCATTTCATCGATCACGGCGGGCCCGGACAGGGTCGTGCCCACGGCGAGGGTGCCGCGGTCATGGATCGGCGTGTCGGTCCAGCCATCGTCGAAATGCACCCGCCGCCACCCCTTGGGCCCGGCAGGGCCGGACCCGCCCTGAAAGCGCGGATCGGGCCGGTCGATCAGCCCCACCGCCTTCAGGCGGCAGTTCACGACCTCGATCGGGCGGCCCGGAATGTCATAGCCGTATTCCCGGCGATGCGCCTCGGCGAAGCCGGACAGGAAGCCGGCCAGCGTCGGCGGCGCACCTTGGGCGTCCACCCGCACCTGCACCTCGTGGTTCTGGCCCTTGTAGCGGGCATCGATCACCGCATCGAAGCGGCGGCGCGACGGGGCGATCCGTTCCTGGTCCAGCCAGGCCCGGCCCTGTTCGTCCATCGCGGTGAAATACGCCTCGATCCGCGACCACAGATCGGCCCGCGCTTCGATGATCTCGCTGCGCACCAGGTCCAGGCTGACATCCGACAACAGGATGCCGCGGGCGCACAGCGTGCCGGGTTCCACCGGCACCAGGACGCGGGAGATGCCACATTCGGCGGCGACGGCCACCGCGTGCAGCGGGCCGGCGCCGCCATAGGGGAACAGCGCGAACTCCCCGACATCATGCCCCTTTTCCGTCGATACCGACCGGATCGCTCGGCTCATGTTCGCGACCGCGATGCGGATCATGCCCAGGGCCGCCTGTTCGACCGTCAGGCCCAGGGGTGCTGCGATGGTCTCGGCGATGACCCGGCGGGCGGCGTCCTCCTGCACCGGCATCCGCCCGTTCAGCAGCGCGAGGGGGTCCAGCCGATGCAGCACGATATTGGCATCCGTCAGCGTGGGCCGGGTGCCGCCGCGGCCATAGGCCACCGGTCCGGGATCGGCGCCGGCGCTGTGCGGGCCGACCTTCAGCGCCCCGGCATCGTCCAGCCAGGCGATCGACCCGCCGCCCGCGCCGATGACATGCACATCGACCATGGGCGTGCGCACCGGATACTCGGCCACCAGGCGCGAGGTCGCGAAGGCCGGCCGGCCGTCCTGGATCAGCGAGACATCCGTGCTGGTGCCGCCGGCATCGAAGGTGATGACGTTCGGATGGCCCGCCGCGCGCGCCACCTCGGCCGCGCCCACCACCCCGGCGGCGGGGCCCGACAGGCAGGTGCGCACGGGGAAGCGGCGGACGGTGTCCACCGACATCAGCCCGCCATTGGAATGGATCGTATAGGGCGGGGCCGCCACGCCGAGATCGGCGAGCCGGCCGAGGAACCGGTCCAGATACCGGTCCATCCGCGGGCCGATCGTTGCGTTGATGGCTGTGGTCGAGAACCGCTCGAACTCCCGGAACTCGGCGAGCACGCCCGAGGAGGTGGAGAGATACACCTCGGGCATGACCTCGCGCACGATCTCGGCCGCGCGGCGTTCATGGGCGTCGTTCAGATAGGCATGCAGGAAGCAGATCGCGACCGCCGAGACACCTTGGGCGCGGAGGGTCGCGGCCGCGGCGCGCACGTCGTCCTCGGACAGCGGCACCAGAACGGCGCCCGCGGCATCGAGGCGTTCTCGCACTTCCAGGCGTGCCTCGCGGGGCACAAGGGGCGGCGGGGTACGGACGGTGTAGTCATACAGATGCGGGCGGACCTGGCGGCCGATTTCCAGCACGTCGCGGAAGCCCTTGGTGGCGATCAGGCAGGTGGGCACGCCCCGCCGCTCGATCACCATGTTGGTCGCGATCGTGGTGCCGTGGCCGACGAAGCCGATCCGGTCGGGGCTGATGGCGCGGTCGCGCAGCAGGGCGGCGATGCCCCCGGCGATGGCCTCGGACGGGTCCGCCGGCGTGGTGGGCAGCTTGAAGTGGTGCAAGGCCCCGGTATCCGTGTCGTGCAGGGTGAAATCGGTGAAGGTGCCGCCGACGTCGAAGCCGATGCGATACATGAATGCGCTGCGCCCTGTCCTGGTCCGGGCGGCAGTATGACCGCCCCGGCGCCGGCTTGCCACCGGCCGAACGCGCCCATACGGTTCGCGGCCGAGGGAGAACGAGCCATGAGCGACACGCTGCCGACCGCCACCCGCGTTTCCGACCCGGGCATCCGCGCCCTGTATCGCCTGGAGAACCGCTGGCAGGCCTGGATCGATGTCGAGGTCGCGCTGGCCCGCGCGCAGGAGGAGCTTGGCATCATCCCCGCCGGTGCGTCGGACGCGATCGCCCGGGCCGGGCGGCTGGAGCTGATGGACCGCGCCCGCATCGACGAGGGTTTCGCCCGGACCGGCCACACGCTGGTGCCCCTGGTCTGGGAATTGTCGCGCATCGTCGGCCCGCCGCACGATGGCTGGGTGCATTGGGGCGCGACGACGCAGAACATCACGCAGACCGGCGACCTGCTGGTGCTGCGGCAGGCGCATGCGATCTTCCTGCGCCAGATCGGGGAGATCCTGCAGGCCATGGCGGACCTGGCCGAGCGGTCGGCGGACATGCCGATGCCGGGGCGGACGCATGGGCAGCATGCGGTGCCGGCGACGTTCGGCTATAAGGTCGCGGTCTGGATCGATGAGCTGCTGCGCCATGTCGAGCGGCTGCGGCAGGCCGCACCCCGGCTGTTCGTCTCGATGCTGGGCGGTGGCGCCGGCACCTATGCGTCGCTGGGCAAGAACGGCCCGCCGGTGCAGGCAGGCATCGGCAAGCACCTGGGGTTCGGCACCATGACCGTGCCGTCGCGCGCGATCGGCGACCACCTGGCCGAGAACATCTGCATGCTGGGGCTGCTGGCGTCCACCTGCGGGAAGATCGGGCGCGAGATCTATACGTTGATGAAGACCGAGTTCGGCGAGGTGGAGGAGCCGGTGCCGCCGGGCACGGTCGGGTCGTCGACGATGCCGCAGAAGCGGAACCCGAAGCTGTGCCAGGACATCATCGCCGCCGCCGCCGACGTGCGGTCCTGCGTGCCGCTGGCGCTGGAAGCGATGATGACCGAGCACGAGGCCGACCGCACGACCAGCCTGATGATGGATTCGGCCGAATCCCGCGCCTGCGTCGCCACCGGCGACATGCTTGCCCGGGTGCACGAGATCATTCGCGGGCTGAAGCTGGACCCGGCGCGGATGCGGGCGAACCTGGACCTGGGCGGCGGGCTGATCATGGCCGAGGCGGTGATGCTGGACCTGGGCCTGGCGCTGGGCCGGCAGCGTGCGCATGACGTCGTGTATGACAGCGCGATGGCGGCGGCCGAGCAGGGCACATCGTTCTCGGATTTGCTGGCCGCCGATGCGCGGGTGACGGCGCATATGGACCGTGCCTCGATCGAGAAGCTGCTGGACCCGACGGCCTATGTCGGCCTGTGCCCCGAGATGGCGCGCGACGGCGCGAGGCGGGCGCGGGAGGCCGCGGCGGTCCTGCTGGCGCCGTGACCCCGACACTTGAACCCACACGCCGGACCCGACACACCGTCAGCCGCAACCGCCGAGCACCCCATGCCCCTCGACATCGACCACCTGCGCACCTGGATCAACCGCCAGGAAACCCTGACCGACACCGCCACCCTGGTGCCCGTCGCGGCCCTTCAGGCCACGCTCGACCGTGACGACCCGGCGCCGAGGCCGGGCGACACGCTGCCGCCGCTGTGGCACTGGCTGTATCACCTGCCCCTGGCGCGGCAATCGCAGATCGGCCCCGACGGGCACCCCAGGCGCGGCGGCTTCCTGCCGCCCGTCCCGCTGCCCCGGCGCATGTGGGCCGGCGGGCGGCTGAATTTCCTGCAGCCGATCCGGCTGGGCCAGACCATCACCCGCACCTCCACCATCGTCGACGTCACCGAGAAATCGGGCCGCAGCGGGTCGCTGTGCTTCGTCCTGGTGCGCCACGAGATCAGCGGCCCCGACGGCCTGGCGCTGACCGAGGAGCACGACATCGTCTACCGCGACCCGCCCGGGCCGAACGACCCG
>CAYZKM010000333.1:0-5823 GCA_964478525.1 uncultured Bifidobacterium sp. | reverse complement strand
TGTCCGCCGGACCGCATCTTCCCCAAAGGTCCCTTCTGATCGGCTCGGGCACCGGCAAGCAACAGGCTCGTCATCGCTATCATCGTGTGGAGCGGGTTGCGCATCTCGCGCCCGAGACTGCTCAGCAAGTCCGTCCGAATGCGCTCCGCCGTCTCGGCTCGCCGCGTCTCCGCCGCGAGCCGACTCTGGATACTGCGGGCGTGGTAAACCAGCAGCGCGGTCGCCAGGATGGCAAGGACTGACAGGACGCGGTTGCTCACCAGGTCCGGCAGGTCCGGGTCCTGGAACGGGAAGAACGCGCCGATGACCACAAGGCCCAGGCTGGCACCGGTTAGCAGCCACAACATCCACCCGTCCCGGTACAGCAGCCCGGTTCCAATCACGGGAATATAGATGATGCCGTAGGCCAGCGTATTACTGCGCATGAGGTCGGCCACAAACGCCGCAGCCGCCGCGAGATAAATCACCGGCGCGAGAAGCCGTGCAATCCTGCCCAGCGATACGCCACGCCCAAAAGAATAGTCTGAAAAAAGAGACATCGCGATTGTTTCGTTCAAGTACGTCGTAGGCGGTTAAACTATACAGTCAATGATCCACTGTGTCAGGACTGTGCTTCCGTCGAGAAAATCTTCAATTGTCATTTTCTCCAGCGGATTATGGCTGCAATTTTCGTTGCGGACAAATATCATGCCAATCGGTACGCCGGCGGCGGCAAAGGCGGCACCGTCATGCGAAGCCGGGCTGCCGATCAGTAGCGGATCCAGTCCATGCGCCTTCGCCGCTGCCTGCAGGCCGGCCAGGATCGCCGGATCGGCCGGGCCGGCCGGCGCACGCGCCGTCGGCCCAAAATGAAAGCGCACGCCGCGCCGTTGCTCGATACCGGCGAGGATCGCCGCCACCCGCTCCTCCAGTGCCGCCAGAACGTCCGGGTCGTAGGCCCGGACATCAAGTGAGAACTGGAATCGGCCCGGCACAATGGTCATGCCATGCTGCGCCACGTCGGTATGGAACCGGCCGAGCGTGCACGCCATGGGGATGCCGCGCTTTTCGTACTCATCCCACAGCGCATCGAGGGCAAGGGCAAATTCAGCGCCGGCTATCGCGGCGTCACGACGGAAGCGCTTGGGCAGGCCGACATGGTCGTTGCTGCCTTCGATCCAGGCATCGGGATAGCGGAAATTGCCGGGAATCCCGGTGCAGATCCCCACCGCCCTGTTGGCGGCCACCAGGCTTGGCGCCTGCTCGATATGCAGTTCCAGATAGGACCGGATCCGGGCCGGGTCGAAATGGCGCTGGCGACGTTCGACCGCCGCCGGATCGCCGCCGCATTCCGTCATGTGGTCGCGCAGCGTGCGTCCCGTGTCGATCCGGCGCACGTCCAGCGCCCCGTCGGGCAGCATGCCCAGCGCGCCGCGGCTGCCGATATAGGATACCTGGAACCACACGCTTTCCTCGGCCCGGATGCCCATCACGGTCACGTCGCAGCGAGGCGTGATGCCCATCCGCTGCAGCGCCGCCACCGCGACCAGCCCGGCGACGACACCCGCCGCGCCGTCGAAATTGCCGCCATGCGGCACGGAATCCAGGTGCGAGCCCAGCACGATGCGCCCGGCCGAGGGGTCGGTGCCGGGCAGCGTCATATACAGATTGGCGGCGGCGTCATGCTCGATCGCCAGGCCCATCTTTTGCGCCGCCGCCAGGATGGTGGCGTGGCCGCGCTGCTCGCCCGCGCCGTAGGGATCGCGGGACACGCCCGGTTCATCCAGCCCATCCAGCCGCAGCTGGTCGAACAGCGCCTGCGCGAAGTCGCGCTGCGCCATCACCGCGGCCCTCACGGAATTCGCTCCGGTCTCGTTCAAGGGGTTCTCCACACCTGGTCGGCACGCCGCACGACCGTGCCGCGTTCTCGTTGGGGACATTACTCTGTCACGATGGCGCGCGCGGGGGAACAGCGGTCACTTCAATTCCGCCGATCCGCCTCGAACAATTCGGTGAGTTCCTGGCTGGCCTGCTGCACGTTCTGCAGCAGCTGCTTCTCGTCACGATAGACCGCATGGGTTTCGACCAGATTCCGCTCGTCGTGATCGCGGAACAGGGCAACGGCGTGTTGCGCCGCCTCCGGCTCGACCCCCAGCGCGCCCAGGCTCAGCTCGGCCATCCTGAGGGCGGAATGGAACGTGTCGCGCACCAGCCCGTCGACGTCGCGGTCCATCAGCAGATGCGCATGGCGGCGGTTGCGGGCACGGGCCAGGATCTTCAGATGCGGGAAGTGCCGCCTGGCGGTGTCGACCACGCGCAGCGTCGCCTCCATGTCGTCCAGCGCCACGATCAGCAGGCGGGCCTGCTCTGCGCCGGCGGAACGCAGGATGTCGGCGCGGGTGGGGTCGCCGAAATAGACCTGGCTGCCGAACCGGCGCACCACGTCCACCTGCCCGGAATCGCGTTCCAGCGCGGTGAAGCCGATGCCGTGCATGCGCAGCACGCGGCCGATGATCTGCCCGACGCGACCGAAGCCGCACAGCACGACGGCGACCTCGGTCTCGTCGATGGCGTCGAAGACCGGCGCCTCGGCCGGGCGCAGGCGGGGGATCAGCAGGCGTTCCGACGCGGCGAACAGGATCGGCGTGGCCAGCATCGACGCCGCGACGATCAGCGTGGCCAGGGTCGCCTGCCCCGCGGCCATCGCCCCCGATGCCACGGCGGCGCCGAACAGGACGAAGCTGAACTCGCTGGCCGGGGCCAGGGCCAGGCCGAAACGCAGGCGGTCGACCAGGCTGTGCCCGGCCAGGCGGCCCAGCGCGGCGCCGACGGCGGTCTTGGCGGCCATCAGCACCAGCGTGCCGACGATCAGCAGGCCGGGGTTGGCGGCGGCCTGGCCCAGGTCGGCGGACATGCCGACCGAGATGAAGAAGAACCCCAGCAGCAACCCCTCGAACGGGGCGATGTCGGCCTCCAGCTCGTGCCGATAGGGTGATTCCGACAGCAGCACGCCGGCCATGAAGGCGCCCAGGGACGCGGACAGCCCGGCTTCCTCGGCCAGGAAGGCGGTGCCGACCACGATCAGCAACGCCAGGGCGGTGAACAGGTCCCGCGCCCCGGACCCGCCGATGGCGCTGAACAGCGGCGTCATCAGGAACCGCCCGCCGGCCAGGATGGCGACGATGGTGCCAAGGCCGAGCGCGACGGCGTGCCAGGGAAGGTGGTCGGGCATGGCGGGGGTGGCGCTGGCCAGCAGGGGCACCAGCGCGACCAGGGGGATGAACGCCATGTCCTGGAACAGCAGCACCGCGAATCCGTCCCGCCCCGCGCGGCTGGTCAGCAGTTCCCGTTCCGCCAGCATCGGCAGGATGATGGCGGTGGACGACATGGTGAACCCGATGCCCAGGATGGCGGCGGCCGCCCAGGGCAGGCCCCACAGATGGACGATGCCGGTCAGCACCAGGGCGGTCAGCACAAGCTGCGCCGATCCCAGCCCGGCGACCGCGCGCCGCATCACCCACAGCCGCTGCGGGCGCAGTTCCAGCCCGATCAGGAACAGCAGCATCACCACGCCCAGCGAGGAGATGGAGGCGATCTGCCCGACATCCGTGACCAGGCGCAGCCCCGCCGGACCGATCACCACCCCGGCCAGCAGGTATCCCAGCACGCTGCCGAATCCGGCCCGCCGGGTCAGTGGCACGGCGATGGTGGCGGCCGCCAGAAGGGCTGCGAGGGTTGCCAGCATGAATGCTCCGATCCAGTGTCGCGCCGGCTTGCCCGTCGCAGGGGGGCCTTGGTGGATCGTGATAGCACAGGCACACCGCCAGGATACTTGGGCCATACCTGGGCCGGGTCGGCAGCGACGTCTTGAAGCGGCGCCGCAGCTGGTGAATCGTCCCGGTAGAGACACAAAGGAGCGCGCTGCGGATGCGACAGGTTCACCTTCCCATGCCGATCTGGGACATCCCGATCCGGTTGTTCCACTGGCTGCTGGTGGCCCTGGTCGGGTTCATGTGGCTGTCCGGCGAGAAGGGCTGGATGCTGTACCATATGCTGACCGGCTATGTGATCCTCAGCCTGCTGGTCTTCCGCGTGATCTGGGGCTTCGTCGGCAGCGACACCGCGCGGTTCCGCTTCTTCCTGAAAAGCCCGTTCGCCGCGCTACGCCACCTGTCGCACATCGCCAGGCGCGAACCGGATACCGAGATCGGGCACAACGCCGCCGGCGGGTGGATGGTGCTGGGCATGCTGGGTCTGCTGTTCGCGCAGATCATCACCGGCCTCGGCTCGAACGACGACGTCGATATCGAGGGGCCGCTGGTCGGGCGGATCGGCAAGACCATGAGCGACCAGTTCACCTGGCTGCACCACCGCCTGTTCAACGTGATCCTGATCGTCGTCGCGCTGCACGTGCTGGCGATCATCACCTATGCCGTGCTGAAGCGGCACGACCTGGTGCGCCCGATGATCACCGGCAGGAAGCGGATGCCGGGCGCGATGAAGCCGCCGCGGATGGTATCCGCGGTGCTGGCTCTGGCGATCTATGTGGTGGTTGCGGCCGGTGTCTACGCGATCGCGCGCTGGGTCCTGTGACCGCGCATCCGGGGGCGGCCGCCCGCCCCCGGGCCACTATCGGCTCAGCGCGCGCGGAAGGTGCGGTGGCATGCGCCACAGGCGTCGCCCACGGCCTTGATCGCCGCATCCACACCGGCCGCGTCACCGGCATTCGCCACCTTGGCAAGCTGCGCCGCCGCCTCGCCCAGGCCTGCCGCCGCCTTCTGGAAGCCGGCATTGTCGGACCAGATCTCCGGCAGGGCCTTGGTGCCGTTGCCCGTCTGCGTGCCGGCGGGGAACAGCGTCGGGATGATCGCGGCATAGCGCGCGATCGCCTTGGCCGGGCCTTCCAGCGTCTTCACGTCACCCTTGGCGGTCGCGACGGCGCGGATGCCGGCATAGTTGCCGCCCAGCAGCGCGAAGGCGACCTGGCGGGTTTCGATCGGGTTCGGGCCGGTCTGCGCGACGGCCAGGCCCGAGGCGGCGACAGCCAGGGCGGCTGCCAGAGCAAGCGTCTTTCTCATGGTGTCGATGACTCCCCAAAGATTGCATGGGCCGCGGCGCAACCGCGTTCCCCCTTGACAACGTTCCACTACCAGAAGCGACCAAAGGCGCAAGCCGTAAGGCCCCCGTGAAAGGACGCACATGCGCGCGATTCATTCCATCGCTGTTTTCTGTGGCTCCCGCTCTGGCGACGATCCCGCCTTCGCCGCGGCGTCGCGTGCCCTGGGCCAGGGCCTGGCGCGGGCCGGCATCCGCCTGGTGTATGGCGGCGGGCGGGTCGGGCTGATGGGCATCGTCGCCGATGCCGCGTTGCAGGCGGGTGGCAGGGTGCTGGGCGTGATCCCCGAATTCCTGACGAAATGGGAAGTCGCGCACCAGGGCCTGGCCGAGATGATCGTCACCGCCAGCATGCATGACCGCAAGCGGCGCATGTTCGAGGAATCCGACGCCTTCCTGTCGATGCCGGGCGGGATCGGCACGATGGACGAGACGATCGAGATCATCTCGTGGCGGCAGCTGCGCATGCACGACAAGCCGGTGCTGATCTGCGACATCGCCGGATCGGCCAGGCCCCTGGTCGCCGCGCTGGAAGCGGCGATCGCCAACGGCTTCGCCGCGCCGGCCACGCGCGGGCTGTACGAGGTGGTCGACGGGGTGCCGGCCGTGCTGCAGCGCCTGGCCAACCTGCCCGCCGGCGGCGGCGGGCCCGCGGGACGGCTGTAGCTCGGCCTGGCTAGAGCATGATCACGCTGAGCGGAATCGTGGCAGCGTGTGAATCATGCGATC
>CAYZKM010000332.1:0-5835 GCA_964478525.1 uncultured Bifidobacterium sp. | reverse complement strand
GGATCAGGGACGAGGTATTCCGCCGGGCCTGGCAGGCGACGTTCCAGGCGCTGCAGCGGGTGAACCGGCTGTTGCTGGCCGCGCCGCCGGGGTGATGGGCGTGGATCGGGGGGGACGCGGCGTCCCTACCGCCGTGCCAGGACGACCTCCCGGTGCCAGATATACAGGCCGGCGCCGATCAGGATGACGACGCCCACCAGGCTCCAGCCGTCGGGGTATTCACCCCACAGGACCATACCCAGGATCGTCGCGTACAGGATCGCGCCATACTCGAATGGCGCGACCAGGGTCGTCTCGCCGCTGCGATAGCCGGCCGTCATCATCAGCTGCGCCAGGCCCGACATGATCCCCGCCGCGACCAGCCCCAGCAGCTGCACCGGGGTCGGGGTGACCCAGACCGGGATCGTGCCGAGCGTGGCCAGCAGGGCGGTGCCCAGGGTGAACCAGGCGACGATGGTGACGTTCTTCTCGCCCGCCTCGCCCATCCGGCGGATCGTGATCATCGCCAGTGCCCAGGTCACCACGCCCGCCAGCACCAGGGCGACCGCGCCGGGCGCCTGCTCCGCCTCGCCCAGGCTGTTCCACGGGCGCAGCATCACCAGAACGCCGGCCAGCCCGACCACCACGGCGCTGGCCCGCCGCCAGCCCACGCGTTCGCCCAGCATCGGCACCGACAGCACGGTCAGGAACAGCGGCATCGCGAAGCCCAGCGCCGTGACGGTGGCCAGCGGCAGGAACGCATAGCCATAGACGCTGGTCACCGTGCCGAAGAATCCGTACGCCGTCCGCAGCACATGGCCCATCGGCCGGCGGGTCCGCATCGCGGCCAGCCCGCCCTGCCGCCACAGCACCGGCAGCATGGCCATGAAGCCGACATAGCTGCGGAACATCACGATCTCGAAGACCGGGATATCGCGGGTCAGGGCCTTGATGATCGCCGCACCGACCGAGAACGTGGCCGAGGCGGCCAGCACATACAGGATGGCCTGCCGCCGCGCCGAGCGCGGATCGGCAGCGGGCAGCGCGGACGGTTCCATGGGCCGGAGGGTACAGCAGCCGGGCCGAACCCCCAACCCGTCAGTCAAGCGGCAGGCGCGCTTCCATCACCTCGGGGTCGGATGGCATGCGCCGCACGGTGAAGCCCAGCCGCCGCACGAAGGCCAGCATCGGGACGTTATCGGCCAGGACCTGCCCGACGATCTCGGCCATGCCCTGCGCGCGCGCCCAGTCGATCAGGCATTGCATCAGCCGCCCGGCCAGGCCCTTGCCTTTCATGTCGGCCTGCACGATCACCGCGAACTCTCCGCCCGGGCCGTAGGTGTCGCGCGCCAGACGGGCGACCCCGACCGTCTCGTTCGTCTCCTCCCGCACCGCGACGAAGGCCATCTCGCGTTCATAGTCGATCTGGGTCAGCCGGGCGGTCATCTCGGGCGAGAGTTCTTTCATCGCACTGAAGAAGCGGAAGCGGATGTCCTGCGGCGACAGGCGGTGGAAGAAGCCGCCATGGGCGGTCGCGTCCTCGGGCCGGATCGGGCGCAGGGTCAGCATCTCGTCCCCGGCACTGAACCGGCACGTCAGCTCGGCCGGATAGGGGGCGATGGCCAGGCGCGCGGGCGGGTCGCCGGCGGGACGCAGCGCGATCCAGGCATCGGCGGCCAGCACCCCGCGCGGGTCGGCGAACAGCGCCGGGATGTCCAGTTCGGCGATCTCGGGGAAGTCGACGGCCAGCTGGCTGACGCGGACCAGAGCCTCGGCCACCGCCGCGACGTTGCCGGCGGGGCGGTCGCGCAACTGTTCGCCGAGGCGGGCACCGACGCGGCTGTGGGCGATCAGGGCGTGGGCCAGCGACAGGTTCAATGGCGGCAGGTCGATGGCGATGTCCATCGGGTCGGCCGCGGTGCCGCCGGCGCCGAACACGATGGCCGGACCGAAGATCGGATCGTCGCGGACCCGGATCGCCAGTTCCCGCGCCCGCGCGACCTGGCGCTGCACCACCAGCCCGGCCTCGGGCCCGGGGCCGGCTTCGCCCGCCATCCGCCGCGCCGCCGCCGCGACGGACGCGGCGTCGTGCAGGTCCAGCGCCAGGCCCGCAGTGCGGCGCGCGGCGGGCGGGTCCCATTGCCGCAGCTTCACCGCCGCCGGATAGCCCAGCAGGTCCGCCGCCGCCGCGGCATCGCCCGGCCCGGCGGCGAACCGGATCGGGACCGAGGGGATGCCATAGGCGCTCAGCACCTCCAGCGCCTCGTCCTGCGCCAGGGTCAGCCGCCCCAGCGCGCGCACCCGGTCGAACACGCGCTGCACATCCGCCCGCGCCGGTGCCAGGTTCAGCACGGCGCTGGGCGGCAGTTCCCGCGCCGCCGCCCGGTTGCGGCGGTCCTGCACCAGGTGCACGAAGCCGCGCACGGCCTGGTCCGGCGTGGCGAAGACCGGCAGGCCGGCGGCGGCGAGGACGCGCCGATGCTCCCCGCCCGTGGTTTCCCCCATCGCGCAGACCAGCACCGGCAGCCGCAGCGGCGGGCGGGCCTTGGCCAGGGCGGCCAGGGCATGGGCGGCCGCGGTGTCATCTGCCCCGGCCGGGGCATGCACGACCATCACGCCGCCGACCTGGTCGGCACGAGCCAGGGCCTCGGCACGGACAGCGAGATCGGCGGTGTCCACCCGATACACCACCGCCCCCGCCAGCCCGGCCCGCGCCATCGCCTGGCTGGCCAGGCTGCCGGGGCCGGTGGCGTTGGTCACCACGGCCAGGCTGTCGCGGCGCAGCGGCCGGGCGCGGGACAGGGTCTCGGCCGCGGCCAGCAGGTCTTCCAGCCGGGCGACACTCAGCACGCCGGCGCGGCGGAGCGCGGCCTCGAACACCAGATCGGGGGTGCCGTCGTGGCGCAGCCCGTCATGCAGGGCCACCACCGGGCGCAGGCGGGCAGCGGCGCGCGCGGCGGACAGGAATGCGCGGCGATCGCGCAGCCGGCGGATCACCAGCAGGATCGCCCCGGTTCCAGGTTCGCGGGACAACCAGTCCAGCACCAGGCCGTGGCCGATATCCGCATTGCCGCCGATACCCGCGACCGTGCTGAACCCGACGCCGCTGCCGCCCGCCCAGTCGATCACCGCGCGCGCCAGACCGGCGGATTGCGAGACCAGGGCCAGCCGGCCAGGCGGCGGGATCAGATGGCTGAGCGTGCCGTTCAGCCCGATCGCGGGGATCGCCAGGCCGAAGGAATGCGGCCCCAGCACGCGCACTCCGGTCCGGCGCGCCGCCTCGCGCAGGTCGTCGGCCCCATCCAGGACAACAGCGGCGAAGCAGCCCTTGGCGGCCAGCGCCGCCATCGTGGGCACGGCGCGCGCCGGTTCGGTGGCGATGAAGGCAAGGTCGACCGGCTGGGTCAGGCTGGCAGCGTCGGTCGTGGCGTGCACCGCGCCGTGGAAGCCGCCCATCATCAGGTTGGCCAGGACACGGGCGCCGGTTTCGGTCTCGGCACCGATCACCGCGACGCCGTTGGGACGGAACAGCCGCTCGGGGTCGAAGCGGCCGGCGGGGTTCGGGCGGGGAATGATGCTCATGACACCGGGGTTCGTTCGGCTCGGCCGGACCGTAAAGCGCACGTTGCCAACAGGCCAAGCCTGTCGTTGCATGGCAGCCAGACACAATGGGGAGAGTCCGATGGCCGACCGTTCACGCTGGGACCCGGAGATGGCGGCGTTCACCGCCGCGGCCGAGGCCGAGGCCGCGAAATACCCGCCGGTGAAGGTCGAGCTGCCGCTGGAACCGCATCGGCGCATCAACGACCTGCTGGGCATGCGCACCGCGTCCGGCGGGCCCGCGATGGCCGACAGCACCGACCGCTTCGTCTCGATTCGCGGGCGCGCCATGCGCTGCCGGGTGCACCGGCCGGTCACGGACCGGGCGCTGCCGACGCTGGTGTATTTCCATGGCGGCGGCTGGGTGTGGGCGAATGTCGATACGCATGACAGGATGGTACGTGAATACGCCGCCGCCGGACAGGTGAACGCCGTCAGCGTCGATTACGCCCTGTCACCCGAGGCGAAATTCCCGCAAGCCCTGTTCGAATGCGCCGACATCGTGCGCTGGATCGCCGGCAACGGCGCCGAATGGGGCCTGGACGGCAGCCGCATCCTGCTGGGCGGTGACAGCGCGGGCGGCAACCTGGCGCTGGGCACCGCGCTGTACCTGCGCGATACCGGCGGGCCGGCGCTGCGCGGTATCCTTGCCAACTATCCGGTCAGCGACAGCCGCTTCGACACCGACAGCTACCGGGAATTCGGCGCCGGCGGCTATGGCCTGAACCTGGAGCGGATGAAGTTCTACTGGGATGTCTACGTCGCCCACGACGCCGACCGGCTGAACCCGCTGGCTGCCCCGCTGCGCGGCGATCTGCGCGGCCTGCCGCCGCTATGCGTCCTGCTGGCCGAGCTCGATGTGCTGCGGTCCGAAGGCGAGGCCCTGGTCGCCAAGGCGCGCGCCGCCGGTGTCGATGTGGAAACCCGCACCTTCAGCGGCGTGGTGCACGGGTTCCTGCGCGCAACCGCCAGCGTGGCCAAGGCGCGGGACGCGGTGGCCGCCGCCGGGGCATGGATGCAGCGGGTGGCGTAGCGAGACGGCCCCCTGCGGCAATGGCAGGGGGCCGGGCTTCGGTCAGTGGCCGCCGCCCTCGCCCACTTCGATCACCGCGTCGACGGCGAAGGCGCCCTCGCCTTCCGGCATCGCGAAGACCGGGTTGAGGTCGATCGAGAGCAGATCCGGCCCCGCCGCGGCGGCGAAGGCGGACAGGCGGGACAGCATGTCGGCCAGGGCCTTGATGTCGGCCGGCTTGCGCCCGCGCGCGCCCATCAGCAGCGGCGCGCCCTTGATCGAGCGGATCATCTCCTCGGCCACGTCCGCACCGAACGGGGCGCGGCGGAACACCACGTCCTTCATGACCTCGACGAAGATGCCGCCCAGGCCGAACATGGCGATCGGGCCGAAGACCGGGTCGCGGGTGATGCCCAGGATGCACTCCACCCCGCCCTGCAGCTGCTTGGCGACCAGCGCGCCGTCGATGCGGGCGTTCGGCGCGGCGGCCTTGGCGCGCTGCATCAGCGTCGCGAAGCCTTCGCGCACCGCTGCCTCGCTGTCGACGCCCAGCAGGACGCCGCCGATCTCGGATTTGTGCAGGATGTCGGGCGAGAGGATCTTCATCACCACGGGGAAGCCGAACTTCGCGGCCGCCGCCACGGCCTGCTCGACGGTCGCACACTCGGCTTCCGGGGCGGACTGGATGCCGGCGGTGGCAAGCAGGCGCTTGGCCTCGGCCTCGGTCGGCGTCGTCTTGGGCAGGGTCACTGCCGGGACCGACGGGGCCGGCGCCGTCCTGGCGGCGGCGAAAGCGGCGCCGAAGCGGCCCATCGCCTCGATCGCGACCACCGCACGGTTCGGATCCTCGTGCACGACCCAGCCGGCCTTCTCGGCCGCGTCGCGGACTTCCGGCGGGGCGATGATCGACAGCGCGTACAGCCGGTCGGGATAGGCGTCGCGGACGATGTTCAGCTGCTCGCTGATCACCGGCCAGCGGCGCGACGACGCGGTCATCGAGAAGAAGCCCAACACGGTCTGATAGCCGCCGTCGCGGACCATCGCCTCGGTGAAGGTCTTGACCAGGGTGACGTCGGTCGACACCTGCGCGGTGGCATCGACCGGGTTGCGCGGGGCACAGAACGGCACCAGTTCGCGCAGGTGCTTCTGGGTATCGACCGGCATTTCCGGCATCGACAGCCCGACCCGCTCGGCTTCGTCCGAGATCAGCACGCCCGCCCCGCCCGAGACGGTGATCACGCCCA
>CAYZKM010000331.1:0-5842 GCA_964478525.1 uncultured Bifidobacterium sp. | reverse complement strand
GGTGCATATGGTGGGTTATGTGAAGCCGGTGAACATCTTCGGCATGCGGGCCGGCCAGGATGATGTGATCCATGCCGATTTCCACGGCGCGGTGGTGATCCCCGCCGATGCGGTTCGCAAGCTGCCGGCGGCGATCGACCTGATTTCCCGTCGCGAGAAGGTCATTCTGGACGTCTGCCGCGCGCCGGACTTCACCCCGGCGAAGCTGCGGGAGGCGTTGCGGCGGTCGGGCGAGATTCATTGACGCACCGCGCCGGACGGCCGGCATCGTGACAGCCGGGCACCGAAGCGCGTGAGCGGGAAAGGCCGGTGAGCGAAGAGGCCGAGGATCACTCCCTCGCGGTACGGACCGTGCGTGGCGCCGGATGGATCATGGTCTGGCGCCTGGTCACCCGCGTCCTCGGGATCGTCAATACAGTCGTCCTGGTGCGGCTGCTGACCCCGGCGGATTTCGGCCTGATCGCGCTGGCGACATCGTTCGCGCAGGCGGTCGACCTGCTGTCCTCGATCGGGGTGGCCGATGCGCTGATCCGCTCTCCGAAGGCGGATCGGCGGCTGTACGACACCGGGTTCACGCTGAACCTGCTGCGCGGCATGCTGGTCGTGGTGGTGATCGCCGTCGAGGCCGCACCGATCGCCGTGTTCTTCGATGATGCCCGCCTTGCCGACATCCTGCTGGTGCTCGCCATCGGCTCGGCGTTCAGCGCGCTGGAGAATATCGGCATCGTCGATTACCGCCGGGCGCTGGACTTCCAGAAGGAGCTGAAGCTGCTGGTGGTGCCGCGGGTGATCAGCATCGTGGCGTCGATCACCGCGGCCTTCGTCTTCCGCAGCTACTGGGCGCTGGTGGTGGGCATCCTGTCGAACCGGGGCCTGCGCCTGGTGATGACCTACTGGATGCATCCCTATCGCCCGGGCCTGTCCCTGGCCGCCTGGCGAGAGATCGCCGGCTTCTCGCTGTTCGCCTGGCTGTGCAGCCTTTTTGCGATCGTGCGGGACCGGTGCGACGCCTTCGTGATCGGACGGGTGATGGGCCCGGCTCCGGTAGGCGTGTTCTCGGTGGGGTGGGAAATCGGAACGCTGGTCTCGACCGAGTTGATCGAACCGGCGACGGCCGCCCTTTTTTCGGGTTTCTCGCAGGCCTATCGCACCGGCGGGGACCTGTCGGCGGCGTTCTTCAAGGCGGTCTCGGCCGCGCTGCTGCTGACCCTGCCCACCGGGGTCGGGATGTCGATGGTCGCCGCGCCGGTGATCCACCTGGCGTTCGGCCCGCAATGGCAGGACGCGGTGCTGCTGGTGCAGGTGTTCGCGCTGATCGGCTCGATCAAGGTGTTCGCCAATTTCAGCGGCGTGCTGCTGAATGCGGCGGGGCTGATCCATCTGCAGTTCTGGATCCAGGGGATCGATCTGACCGTCAAGGTGGTCCTGCTGGTCACGCTGATCACGCCGTACGGCCTGACCGGCGCGGCGGCCGCGGCGGTCGCGGCCATCGTCACCGCCGAGATCGCCTTCGGCATCGTCATCTTCCGCCGATTCCACCTTCGCTTCACCGACCTGATCCGCGGCGTGTGGCGCTGTGTGCTGGCCACGGCGGCGATGGGCGGGGTGCTGGTCTGGGCCGGGATCGGCTGGGTGGCGGCCTCGGCCGATCCGTGGACCAACGGGCGGATGCTGGCGATCGGCATCCCGCTGGGAAGCGCGGTCTATGGCGGTGTGCTGCTGGTGCTGTGGCTGCTGACCGGGCGGCCGGCGGGGGCCGAGACCGTGTTCCTGGACCTGGTCGGCCAGACCATCGCGATGCTCCGCCGCAAGCGGGCCTGATCCCCGGGCACGTCAGGCGATGGCGGCCAGCAGCCCCGGTTCGTCGTTGCGCACGCTGTTCACCGCCGTGCCGACGCGCCAGGTCCGGAATGCGGCGGCCGAGGCATGCATCAGGCTCGCCGCCTGCCCGGGTGCCGCGCCGAGCCAGGCGGCCCAGTCGGGCTGTTCCAGCACGACCGGCATGCGTTCGTGCAGCGGGCGCAGGGCCTGGTTCGCGGTGGTGGTGACGATGGCGAAGCTGCGGATCACGGTGCCGTCGGCGCCGCGCCAGCCTTCCCAGACGCCGGCGAAGACCAGGGGCTGGCCGTCGGCGCGGGCGATCGCCCAGGGTTGTTTCACCCCGTCCGCCACCTGCCATTCGTAGAACGCATCGGCCGGCACCAGGCAGCGGCGGCGCGCGAAGGCGTCGCGGAACATCGGGGTGGAGGCGATGGATTCGGCGCGGGCGTTGATGGTCATGCGCACCGCCTTGGGGTCCTTGGCCCAATGCGGCACCAGGCCCCAGCGCAGCAGGTCCAGCCGGCGTTCCCCCGATTGCGGGTGCAGGCGGATGACCGGTGCGTCGCGGGTGGGCGCCATGTTCCAACTCGGCGCCCAGTTCGGCACCGCGCCCGTGGTCTCGAACAGCGCAGCGATCGCATCGGGCGGCAGAAACGCCGCGTAACGGCCGCACATGCCCACCCCCCGTCTTCCGAACCACCGGGGTGGGAGGTTATCATGTCCGCACCAAGGGGAAACATCATGACCAGATCAGCCGCCATTTCCGGCGCCGCCTCCGGCATCGGCCACGCCGCGTCGGCGCGCCTGCTGCAGGACGGGTGGACCGTCTACGGCCTCGACAACGCGCCGGGCCGGCTGGATGCCGTCGCCGCCGGGTTCGCCGGATCGCCTGGCCGCTTCGTGCCGGTGCTGTGCGACGTCGGCGATGCCGCCAATGTCGCCGCCGCGTTCGGTCGGATCGCCGATGCCACCGCGTCGCTGAACGCGCTGATCTGCTGCGCCGGCGTGCTGCGGACCGGGCTGATGGAGAGCATGAAGATCGAGGAATTCGATCTGGTCATGAACATCAACACGCGTGGCACCTTCCTGTGCGCACAGCAGGCCCTGCCGCTGCTGCGTGCCGGCGTGACGGCCGACAACCCGTCGCGGGTGATCATGCTGTCGTCTCTGGCGGCGATCCGCCCGAAGATCGTCAGCGGCGCCTATGCGGCGTCCAAGGCGGCGGTCAGCCAGCTGTGCCGGGTCATGGCCGCGGAATGGGCGCCGTCGGGCGTGCTGGTGAACGCGCTGGCGCCCGGGACGGTGGATACGCCGATGGTGCGGGTGCTGGCCGATCCGTCGACGTCGAAGGGCTATCGCCCGTCCGGCGTGTCGCCCGTGGGGCGCATCGCGCAGGCGGACGACATCGTGGATGTGATGATGTTCCTGCTGTCCGACGGCGCCCGCTATGTCGCCGGCACCACCATCCCCGTGGATGGCGGCACGCAGGCGGCCTTCATCCCGGCCGGGTCGAACGTCTGATGCTGCGTCGGGTCCTGGCGGGGCTGCTGCTGGGCTGGCTGCTTGCGCTGCCCGCCGGCGCGCAGGACACGGTGCTGAACGTCTACAACTGGACCGACTACATCGATCCGGCGGCGGTGGACAAGTTCACCGCCGAGACCGGCATCAAGGTCCAGTACGACGTCTATGACAGCCTGGAGACGCTGGAAGCCAAGCTGCTGGCCGGGCGATCGGGCTATGACATCGTGGTCCCCACCAGCGAGCCCACCTTCTCCCGCCTGATCCGCGCCCGGGCGCTGCTGCCGATCGACCGGGCGAAGGTGCCGAACTGGGCCAACCTGGACCCGGCGCTGATGCGGCGGGTCGAAAGCTCGGACCCCGGCAACCGGTTCGGCGCGATCTATCTGTGGGGCACGGTCGGGATGGGCATCCTGCCCGAGAAGGTGAAGGCGCTGGTCCCGGATGCGCCCACCGATGGCTGGGACCTGCTGTTCAAGCCCGCCCATGCGCGGCGGCTGCAATCCTGCGGCATCACCATCATGGACTCGGCGATCGACGTGATCCCCTCGGTGCTGCGGTACCTCGGCAGGCCGCCCGACAGTGCCGATGCCGCCGACCTGGCCGCGGTCGAGAAGACGCTGATGGCGATCCGCCCCTATGTGCGCAACTTCGCCAATGCCGGCGCGATCGACGCGCTGGCGGCCGGGACGACCTGCGTGGCGCTGACCTATTCGGGAGACGTGATCCAGGCGTCGGCGCGGGCGCAGGAGGCGAGGCGCGGGGTGGTCGTGCGCTATGTCTCGCCCAGGGAAGGGGCGCAGGTGGCGTTCGACATGCTGGCGATCCCCGCCGATGCCCCGCATCCCGACGCGGCCATGGCGTTCATCGATTTCGTGCTGCGCCCGGCCGTCATCGCCGGCATCACCAACGTGACCCGCTATCCCAACGCGGTGCCGGCCAGCCGGTCGATGATCCGGCCCGAGCTGCTCGCCGATACGAATGTCTTTCCGACTGACGCGCAGATGAAGTCCTTCTTCACGCCATCGGCCGTGCCGCAGGCGGCGGAACGCATCCGCAACCGGATGTGGGCGCGCTTCAAGGCCGGACGCTGACCGACCGGCTGCGCATCGCCGGGCTGACGGTTCGCCACGGGCGCACCGAGACCCTGTCGGCGCTGGACCTGACGGTGCGGCAGGGCGAGCTGTTCGTGCTTCTGGGCGGGTCGGGGTCCGGCAAGACCACGCTGCTGCGCGCCATCGCCGGGTTCATCACGCCGGCGGCGGGGCGCATCGAGCTGGATGGCGCCGACCTGACCGCGCTGGCCCCGCACCGGCGCCCGGTGAACATGATGTTCCAGTCCTACGCGCTGTTCCCGCACATGAGCGTGCTGGCCAATGTCGCCTTCGGGCTGCGCCAGCAGGGGATGGCGCGGGATGCTGCGGAGCACCGTGCGCACCAGATGCTGGACCTGGTGCGGCTGGATGGGGTCGCGGACCGGCGGCCGCATCGCCTGTCCGGCGGGCAGCAGCAGCGCGTCGCCCTGGCGCGCAGCCTGGCGCCGAACCCGTCCCTGCTGCTGCTGGATGAACCGCTTTCGGCGCTGGACCGCGGCCTGCGCGCCGAGACGCGGGCCGAGCTGATGCGGTTGAACCGGCAGCTGGGCACGACGTTCATCCTGGTGACGCATGACCAGGAGGAAGCACTGACGATGGCCGACCGCATCGGCATCATGCAGGGCGGGCGCATGGCGCAGGTTGGCACGCCCGAGGAGATCTACGAGCGCCCCAACAGCCGCTTCGTCGCGTCGTTCGTCGGCGCCGCCAACCTGCTGCAAGCCCGGATCCGCGCCGACGGCGTGACCTGCGACCTGCCCTCGCTTGGCGCGACGGTGCGCGCCTCTCGCGGTGGCCAGGCCGGCGCGGGCTGGCTCGCGGTGCGGGCCGAACGGCTGCGGATCGGGGCGACGATGCTGCCCAACCGGGTGGATGGCGTATTGGTGGGACGGGCCTATGCCGGCGAGACCCTGTCCTGGACCGTTCGCCTGGCCGATGGAACGCTGATGCGGGCATCGCAGGCGCTGCAGGACGGGATGACGGACGACGCCGGCGCGCTGGGGCAGACGGTGACGCTGTCCTGGCATCCCGAGGCCAGTATTCTTCTGGCGGAATGAAACCCTCCCGCGCCCTCCTCCTCGTCATTCCCTGGGCCTGGCTCGGCCTGCTGCTGATCGCGCCGGTGCTGATCGTGGCGGCAATCTCCCTGGCCGAACCGGCGGATGGGGTGCCGCCCTATGCGCTGTCGCTGTCGCTGGCAAACCTGGCGCTGGTGACCACGGATCCGCTGTATCGCGATGCGCTGCTGCTCAGCCTGCGTGTGGCGGGTGTATCGACGATCGGCTGCCTGGTGCTGGGCTATCCGATGGCACTGGCGATCGCGCGCGCCGACCCACGGTGGCGCGATGCGCTGCTGCTGGCGGTGATGCTGCCGTTCTGGACCGGGTTCCTGATGCGGATCAACGCCT
>CAYZKM010000330.1:0-5862 GCA_964478525.1 uncultured Bifidobacterium sp. | reverse complement strand
GGCTCGTCCAGCAGCAGGATGTCGGGTTCCGGCGCCAGCACACGCGCCAAGGCGGCGCGGCGGGCCTCGCCGCCCGACAGGGTGGACGGGTCCTCGGCCCCGGTCAGGCCCAACTGCTCCAGCAGATAGCCGGCGCGGTGGTGGTCGCCGGCGGCGTCGGCGAAGCCGGCCTGGACATAGTCCAGCGTGGTCGCATGGGTGCCGAAATCCGGCTCCTGCGGCAGATAGCGGATGGTGGCGCCGGGCTGGGCGAAGCGGCGGCCGGCATCGGCCTGCACCAGGCCGGCGGCGATGCGCAGCAGGGTCGACTTGCCGGACCCGTTGCGCCCGACCAGGCAGACCCGGTCGCCGGCGGATACGGCGATCTCGGCCCCGGCCAGCAGGGGGGCGGTGCCGAAGGTGAGGTGAATGTCCTGCAGATGCAGCAGAGGAGGAGCCATGCGGCGCCGATAGCACGGCTTGGCCCCACTGGCACGCCCCACTGGCACGCCCCACTGGCACCTCCCACTGGCACCTGCCGGCCTCACCACTCTCCCGGCGCGGCCGATCCGTGTATGCTGGCCGGCCCATGACCGCTTCTTCCCCCCTGCCCGAGATGGTCTTCGGCATCGCCGGCCCGATCGGCGTCGACATCGACGCCATCGTCGATACCCTCGGTCATGCGCTGCAATCCGTCGGCTACACGCCGGTGCCGATCCGCCTGACCCGGGAAATGACCGCCTTCGCCCCCACCGCCCCAATCGCCGGGGCCGATATCGCCGAGGCCGATATCTACGCCAGCTCCCGCGCCAGGATGCAGCTGGGCAACCGCATCTGCGAACAGCTCCAGGACCGCGCCGCGCTGGGCCGCATCGGGCTGCGGGCGATCCGAGCGCGGCGGGCGGAACGGACCGGCGCGCCCGACACCCCGGCACCCGCCGTCGCCTATGTCATCCGCCAGTTCAAGCGGCCGCAGGAGGTGGAGCTGTTCCGCCGCGTCTACGGCCGCCGCTTCGTCCTGGTCTCGGCCTATGGCGCGGTGGACCAGCGGCGCGCCCTGCTGCAGGACAGGCTGCGCCGCAGCCAGGCCACCACCAGCCGGGGGTCCGACCTGCTGCACATGGCGGACGAGCTGATCGAGGACGACGCCAGCGACAACCGCCCGTTCGGCCAGCGCCTGCGGGACACGTTCCATCGCGGGGACGTGTTCATCGACGGGCTCAGCCGCCTGGCGATGACCGAGAAACTGACCCGCTTCGTCCAGGCCATTTGCGGCCGCGCCGATATCGGCCCCTCGCGGATCGAGTTCGGGATGTATGCCGCCCATACCGCCGCGCTGCGGTCATCCGACCTGTCGCGGCAGGTCGGGGCGGCCATCTTCTCGGAAGACGGCGACCTGATCACCCAGGGCTGCAACGAGGTGCCCAAGGCCTTCGGTGGCGCCTACTGGGACTCCGAGGAGCCCGATTTCCGCGACGTCCGCATCGGCCACGACCCCAACGCCGCCGAGATCCGGGAGGTCCTGCGCGACCTGGTCCAACGCCTGCGCGATGCCGGCATGCTGTCCGACACCGCCCACGCGCTGGGCACCCCGACCCAGGCGGTGCAGGCCCTGACCGCGCCCGGCGGCATCCTGGCCGACGCCGCGGTGCTGGACCTGACGGAATACGGCCGTGTGGTGCACGCCGAGATGGCCGCCCTGTGCGATGCCGCGAGGCTGGGGCGCAGCGTGAAGGGCGGGGTGCTGTTCTGCACCACCTTCCCCTGCCACAACTGCACCAAGCACATCCTGGCCGCCGGCATCCGCCGCGTGGTCTACATCGAGCCCTATCCGAAAAGCCGAGCGAAGGCGCTGCATGCGAACGAGGTGGAGGTGGACGGGGAGAGCGCGACGCGGGTCGTCTTCGCCCCGTTCCTGGGCATCTCGCCGGTCCGCTATCGCGACATCTTCCAGAAGGGCCGGCGCAAGCATGACGACGGCAGCGCTCGGCAGTGGGCGCAGGGCGACGGACCGCGGCCGATGATCGAGCTGGACTTCCCCGCCTATCTGCCCGTCGAGGAACACGAACTGCAGGCCCTGGCGCCGCTATGCCCGCCGGGCGGAGATCACTGATGCGCGCTGTCCTGCTGCTGATCCTGGCCTGGCTGCTTGGCACGCTGCCCGCCCTGGCCGCCGACCCCATCCGCCTTGGCCTGCTGCGCACCCTGTCGCCGGCACCATTCTACCTCGCGCAGGAACGCGGCTATTTCCGCGACGAAGGCCTGGAGGTGACCTTCCGCTTCTTCGAAGCCGCCCAGCCCATCGCCGCCGCCGCCGTGTCGGGCGATATCGACCTGGGCGTCACCGCGCTGACCGGCGGGTTCTTCAACCTGGCCGAGAAGGGCACGCTGAAGGTCATCGGCGGCGCGCTGCACGAGGAGAAGGGATACCAGGGATCGGCCATCCTGGTGTCGAACAAGGCCTATGACGCGGGGCTGACATCCTTGGACAAGCTGGCGGGCCACAGTTTCGCCATCACCCAATACGGCTCGTCGTTCCACTACATGGTCGGGCGCATCGCCGAGGCGAAAGGCTTCGACATCAAGACCGTGACGCTGCGCCCGGTGCAGCAGATCTCGAACATGGTCGCCGCGGTGGCCAGCGGGCAGGTGGACGCGACGATCGCCATCGCGTCCCAGGCCAAGCCGCTGGCGGCCGCCGGACAGGCCCATATCCTGGGCTGGGCGGGCGACATCGTGCCGTACCAGATCACCGCCCTGTTCACCACGACCGGGATGATAGACCGCAATCCCGACCTGCTGCGCCGCTTCGCCAGGGCCTATCAGCGCGGCGTGGCCGACTATCGCGACGCCTTCCTGCGGCTGGACGCCAGGGGCGAACCCGTCGTCGACGCCAAGACCGACGCCGCCATCCCCGCCATCACCACCTACATCTTCACCGCCGACCCCGACGCTCGGCGCAAGATCCTGCAGGGCGTCGGCTACTATGATGCGGGCGGCGCGCTGGACGTGGCCGACGTGGCCGACCAGGTCCGCTGGTTTCGCGCACAAGGGCTTGTAAAGGGCGACGCCGATCCCCATTCCATGATCGACACCCGCTTTCTGCCCACGCGATGACCTCCGCGCTGGGCCTGCGGCTGAAAAAAATTTCCCACACCTATCGCGACCTGCGCGTGCTGGACGGCATCGACCTGGATATCGAGCCCGGCACGGTGACGGTGGTGATCGGCCCGTCCGGCTGCGGCAAATCGACCCTGCTGGGGATCATGGGCGGGATGCTGGCGCCATCCGGCGGCACGGTGGACCAGCACGGCGCGGTGGCTCCGGATTGCCTGAACGCGCTGACCTATGTGTTCCAGGATTTCGCCCTGCTGCCCTGGCGCAGCGTCGCCGGCAACGTCGCCCTGGTTCTGGAAGGGCGCCTGCCCGCTGCTGAAACCGCCGAGAGGATACGGCAGGTGCTGGCGCTGACCGGTCTGTCCGCTTTCGCCGATGCCTGGCCACGTCAATTGTCGGGCGGGATGCGCCAGCGCGTCGGCATCGCTCGTGCCCTGGCCGTGCGCCCGGCCTGCCTGCTGATGGACGAGCCGCTATCCGCCCTGGACGCACAGACCCGCGCCCTGCTGCTGGACGAGTTCGCCGCCCTGATTGCCCAGGCTGGCACCACCACCGTCTACGTCACCCACAACCTGGCCGAGGCCGCCCGCCTGGGCCAGCAGATCGTGGTGCTGTCCCGCCGTCCCGGCCGTATCCGCGAGATCGTGCGCATCGACCGCCCGGTGGCCGGGCGTGACCCGGATGATCCGGACCTGCGCGCCGTCGAGGCGGGGCTGTGGTCGCTGATCCGCGACGACGCCCAGGCGGCCGAGCGGGAGCGGGCGGGCTGAGGTGATGCAGCGGGTGCGCTTTCGCGGCGGCGGCTATGAACCGCGCCAGCGCGGCTGGGCCGCCCTGGCCACAATGCTGGGCGTGGTCGCGCTGTGGCAGGCGGGTGCGTGGGTGGGGCTGATTCCGACGCTGTTCCTGCCGGCCCCGGTCGCGATCGCCACCGCATTGTGGCACCTGGCGGTCAGCGGGGAATTGTGGCGGCATTTGTCGGCGTCGCTGCTGCGCCTGGCGGTCGGCTGGACGGTGGGCACGGTGTTCGGCATCGCGGTGGGCCTCGCGGCGGGGCTGTCGTCGGTGTTCCGCTCGCCGGCGCTGGCGGTGGTGGCGGCGCTGTTTCCGATCCCGAAGATCGCCCTGGTGCCGCTGTTCATCATCTGGTTCGGCATCGGCGAGGGCTCGAAGATCGTGACCCTGGCCTTCGGGGCGTTCTTCCCGACGGTGATCGCCACCGTGGGCGGGGTGGACGGGGTGCCGCGCGGGCTGATCCGGATGGGGCAGAGCTTCGGCCTGTCGACCGGGGCGATCATCCGCAAGATCGTGCTGCCCGGCGCGCTGGCGGCGATCCTGAGCGGGTTCCGCGTGACCAGCTCGATCGTCATCGTGCTGCTGGTGGCCGCCGAGATGATCGGGGCCGACCGTGGCATCGGCGCGTTCGTGCTGTCGGCGGGCAATCTGTATGACACCGACGCCCTGCTGGCGGGGATCGTCGTGCTGTCGGCGATGGGCCTGACGGTATCGTGGGTGATCGGCCTGGCCGAGCGGGCGCTGCTGCGCTGGCGATAGGGGCCAGGGGGTGGCGATGGTTTCCTTTGCGTCCGCTGCCCCGGCGGGCTAGCGTTTTCCGGCCGCGCCGCCGGGACCGAATTCGCTTCGACCAAATTCGCTTCCTGGCCGAAACAAGTCCGCCAGGCGGACCGTGATGGGAGAAACCGTCGTGAATGCTCCGATCGATCTCGACAGGCTGGAACAGGCGCGCGCCGAGGCACGGTCGATGCCCCTCGGGCAGATCGATGTCTCGCAGCCGCGGCTGTACCAGGACGACATCTGGGAACCGTATTTCGACCGGCTGCGGCGCGACGATCCCGTTCATTACACGGCCGAGGGGATGTATGGCGCCTATTGGTCGGTGACGAAGTACAAGGACATCATGGCGGTGGACACCAACCACCAGGTGTTCTCCTCGGATGCGATGATGGGCGGGGTGGTGATCCGCGACGTGCCGATGGATTTCCGCCGGCCCAGCTTCATCTCGATGGACCCGCCTAGGCACGACGAGCAGCGCAAGGTGGTCTCGCCCATCGTCGCGCCGATGAATCTGCAGAAGCTGTCATCGACGATCCGCGAACGGGTCTGCCGCATCCTGGACGGCCTGCCGCGGAACCAGGTCTTCGACTGGGTCGACACCGTCTCGGTGGAGCTGACCACGCAGATGCTGGCGACCCTGTTCGACTTCCCGTTCGAGGAGCGGCGGAAGCTGACCTACTGGTCGAACGTTGCGACCGTGAACACCTATGCCGGGACCGAGATCGACAGCGAGCAGAAGCGCGATGCCGTGCTGCAGGTGGCGCTGGATTACTTCACGGGGTTGTGGAACGAACGGGCGAAGCTGCCGCCGCGGCCCGACCTGATCTCGATGCTGGCGCACGGAGAGGCGACGCGCGACCTGCCGTCCCGCCCGCATGAGTTCCTGGGCAATCTGATCCTGCTGATCGTGGGCGGGAACGACACGACGCGGAACTCGATTTCCGGGGGGCTGTGGGCGCTGAACAGCTTCCCCGGCGAATACCGCAGGCTGGCGCAGAACCCCGGGCTGGTGCCAAGCCTGGTGCCCGAGATCATCCGCTGGCAGTCCCCGGTGATCCATATGCGCCGCACCGCGCTGGCGGATACCGAATTGGGCGGCAAGACCATCCGCAAGGGCGAGAAGGTGGTGATGTGGTACATCTCGGGCAACCGGGACGAGGATGGGGTCGAGCATCCGAACCGCTTCATCAT